>CAZDNQ010000276.1:0-6584 GCA_964506605.1 uncultured Victivallis sp.
TGAAAACCATCCGCAGGCGCCACTTCTCAGGGCGATCCACGGGGAGATACTTGTCAATATCATGCCGTTCGGACCCGTACCCAACCTCTGGGTTTATCCCCGCGCGTGGTACCGCGATTCGGCGATGATGCTGATGTGCCTGAAGCAGACCGGCAACCTGCATCTTGTCGAGGGCTGGGTCGCAGGGCTGCACAAGGTATGGGACAGGAACAACTCCGGTGATCCGGAAGCGGACAATCTTGGGCAGGGTCTTTTCATGGTTTCCCTCTTTGAAGATCGCTCCCATCCGCTGATCGACAAGATAATGAAGGCGATACCCCAGTACCGCAGGGACAACTACATAATTGGCCGTTCCGACTATGCGGAACATCCCGTATACCAGACCAAGTGGCTGAAGTACGGGCTGAAGTCGCTGGAAATGGATGATCCGTTCAGGATTCCGGAAGTCTATGACTCATATAGCTCGCTGTTCTGGATGGACTACCGCACGCAGCATGTGGACGGCGCGAAATTCAGCGAAGACGCCGTGATGAACTATCCATATCTCGGCTGGGCCGAAGCTCATTTCTTCAAGGCTCCGCCTCCGATGCCGGTTGAGCTCGATGGCTCGCCCATGACATGGGAAGGTGCCGGGTCCGAAGCCGAATATTGGAGGCTCATAGAGCTTTCAGAACATGGATTCTATTCGGAAGATGATGCGAAAAGGAAATTCTGCTGCCCTCATACCTGGCACGCCGCGGAAATGTTCCTGTACCTGACAGATCCCCGGATGGCTTGATGCTCCAGCATCTGCGGACTCATTATCTATCTTCTGATGAAGATAGGAAAAGGAACTGCGGCCGGAGCCGCCGCAGGAGCCGGGAATGGCCCCCTTATATTCAAAGGCTTCAACTTGAAGGAAGTCTTGTTCTCCGCCCACCACTGTTTCCATAACTTGATCTTTAATGCCATATCCTGATCGGTTCTGGGGGCATATTCCATCTTCTGCGAAGTCACCATTTCAAGCGCCGATTCGCTGCATTTGCCGATATCGCCGTTCGGATGTGCAATGAGAGCGATGAGCATCGGGATAAGCTGCGGATCCCCGGCCTGGGCATATGAGGAGACATGCATGAGGAAGATATTCCTATCGAACCCAGGCTTCACCTTAGCGTTTTCCACCTCCTTGAAAGTCGCCAGAACTTTTTTCGCCCTGAACGCTGCCTCAGGATCTTTGCTCTTTGATGCTGCAATCAGCTCCACCTTTGCGGAAGAACCGGACTTGATCAGTTCTTCAGTAGCCTTTTCCCTTGTCCTGAAGTCCTCCGCGCCGAGATCCTTCACAAGCTTCTTGATATTTTCCGACTCCTGCGTGGACAGAGCCGGGGCTGCGGCATCGGACATTTCCTCGGCAAGCTTGGAAAAATACTTGTGCGCCGCTATCTGCGGTTTCCTCTGGAGGTAGTCGTCCTGGGAAGCTTTGACTGGCGCATCAGCTGCCGGCGGCGGTAGGGCAGGGAGGGGGAGGATTTCCTGACAAAAAATATCAACTGGGAAGAAGGCTGAACAGAAAATAATGAACATGAAGGGCCAAGCTTTGCTTACAGCTCGAAGTTCGAAATACGAAGCTGGATGTTTGGTGCTCATCTGTCTGCTTCCACCCTGAACGGCAGTCCGTCCGCGTCCGTGAACCGGACATACATGTTCCATCCACCGACGATGTTCACGCACTTGACGACGATTCGGTTCAGTCCTTTCTTAAGTGAAATGCCCTTCACGATGTTCTGATCCCAGTCCGAAGCCCTGCGCTCCTTGTTATACACAAAAACTATCTTTCCGTTGATCCAGATCTTCATGTAGTCGTCGCTGCCGACTTTCATGATGACGTTGTCGGTGTCGGCGGGAACGTCCAGCAGGCAGACACAGTATACGGTGTCGAAATCGACCTGCCCCAGGAACTCCTTGAAGTCGACTTCGCCGGCATTGGCCTTTCCTGAACCTGTGATCCTGGTCCATTTGAACCCTTCAGGCGCCTTTGATGTCCTGCAGCCGAGGTTCGGCTCGTCGGTCATGAACTCCCTGTCGATGGAATCTGTCTGCATGCCTCCGCCGAAGTCGGTATCCTTGAAGGTGAAAGGGCCGATGATCGTCCAGTCCATCACGAAGTTCGCATTTGTCAGGAACGGGCTTGTCTCCTTGTCAGGGGGAATGAGTTTCACTTTTGCTTCAAGCTCGAGCTCCTTCCTGACTGCGGTCTCCTTCGCCGTGACGGCAGTTTCCATCGTGCCTGGTTTTTGATCAGGAGTGGAAACAAAACAGCCTGAGACAAAAGGGACAAGAGCTGCAACCGAAATTATCTTTAAAATGTATTTCATAGGCATCATCATATATAATTTTCAGTGGCGCAGAAAATTATTCTATCACAAATACGCAGGTCGGCGCGAACATGTTGGGCCAGAAGGTGGCCAGGAGCTTTTCATGGAGCTCCCCTATTGGAATCTCAGACACTATGTTCAGGTTCTTCTCCTTGCACAGGTTTCGGAAGTCGTGGATGGTTCCGAGATGGATGTTGGGCGTGTTGTACCAGAGAAGCGGCAGCGCCTCTGTGACCGGCATCCTGCCCTGGAACATTATCTGGAAGCGGGCCGAATAATAGCCGATGTTGATTATGCTTACGATGACCTTCTTCCCGACCCTCATCATCTCCTCGAGGAGGTGGTCCGGGCGTTCGACAGCCTGCAGCGTCTGGCTTAGGACGACATAGTCGAAGGACTTGTCCGGAAACTCGCGCAGGCCCTTGTTGAGGTCGCCATGGACCACCGGGACTCCGGCCGAGACGCAGTCGAGTATCTTGTCCTGCGAGATCTCGACACCGGAACCGTAGACATTCTTCTCCTTGCGGAGCAATGCGAGAAGGCTGCCGTCGCCGCAGCCGAGATCCAGGATCCTCGAGTTCGGCGGAATTATGTCCGCTATCACAAGGATGTCGGGGCGTTTCGCCAGGTTCTGTCTGATTTTCTGTGTCATAATATTTTTCAGAATCTGTTTTTAGCAGGTACAGCCCTTCCTGTCCTGAGCCTGTCGAAGGGAGGCTGTACCATCTATCTTTAATAATATAAATACATGGGACAGGTTGAAACCCGTCCCTACTTTGAAATCTCCTCGTATCTGCATTTCAAGAAATCCGAGATCAGCCTGCTCAGGACATCCACCTCTAGCAGGAACGCGTCGTGCCCGTAGATGGATTTTATGTCGCAGTAGGTGACGTCAATCGAGTTTATCCTGAGAGCTTCAACAATTTTCAGCGATTCCTCCGGCGTGAAGAGCCAGTCGCTCGAGAACGATATCACCAGGAACGGGGCGCGAACCTGTGAGAGCGCTACCGCGAGATCCCCTCCGAACTTCTCGGAAAGGTCGAAGTAGTCCATCGCCCTGGATATGTAGAGATAGCTGTTGGCGTCGAAGCGCTCGACGAATTTCTCGCCCTGGTGCTTCAGGTAGCTTTCCACCTTGAAGTTGTGCTTGAAGTCGAACGAGTAGCTGTCGCTCTCCTGCAGCTCCCTTCCGAACTTCCTGTCCATCGACTCGTCGCTGAGATAGGTTATGTGCCCGAGCATCCTGGCGATCGCAAGGCCGCTTTCAGGCACCTTGTCGATGTCATAGTTGCCTTTGCTCCAGTTGGGGTCGTTCATGATAGCTTCCCTGCCGACCCAGTTGAATGCGATGGACTGGGGGGATAGACGCGCCGTGGTCGCGATCGGTATTACGCTGCCTATAGCTTCCGGATACGAGACCGCCCACTCCAGCGCCTGCATGCCTCCCATCGAGCCGCCGGCGAGCGACAGCCACTTCTGTATCCCGAGATGCTTCATCAGGCGGTGCTGTGCGCGGACCATGTCGGCTATGGTTATCACCGGAAAGTCCATATTGTAGATCTTCGAGATGTTCTGCGAGTCCGGATTGAACGAGCGCGGTCCTGTCGAACCGCTGCATCCGCCTATGACATTGCTGCAGACTATGAAATATTTGTCGGTGTCGTAGGCCTTGCCAGGACCGACCATGTTGTCCCACCAGCCGATCTTCTTCTTCCCGTCGTCGTGGTATCCGGCGACGTGGGCGTCGCCGCTCAGGGCGTGGAGTATCAATATGGCGTTGGATTTCGTCGAATCGAGTTTTCCATAGGTCTCGAACCTGATGTTGACAGGACCGAGCTTCCGGCCGCAGTCGAGCAGCAGCTTGTCATCCTCGGTGAGCCCGAAGGTGAAATCCTGCGGTATGACGATTCCTACGCTTTTTTCTTCCATAAGCTCCGTTGCAGATGCGACATTGAAAATATAAATATAAATTTGATTGGGAAATTTACAATTTTATCGGGGAGGGTATTTTAGGCGCATACTGGGGACTGAGACATGAAAGATGTCAAAAAAGAATTGCCGGAGATCTTTACGGTAGGTCATTCCACCCGCGCCATCGGGGATTTCATATCCATCCTCAAGGTGCACGGGGTGAACCTCCTCGTGGATGTCCGGACTGTCCCCAGGTCCCGCTACAACCCGCAGTTCAACAAGGATACTTTGCCGGAGCCGCTGGAAGAGGCTGGAGTTGGATACCTGCACATGCCTGGGCTTGGCGGACTTCGCCATGCGCTTGCCGACTCACGGAATACAGGATGGAAGAACGCATCCTTCAGAGGATATGCCGACTACATGCAGACTCCGGAGTTCAGAAAGAACATTGACGAGCTTCTTGATCATGCGGAAAAGCAGCGGATTGCGATCATGTGCGCAGAATCCGTACCTTGGCGCTGTCATCGCTCCCTTATCGCCGATGCATTGACTGCGAGAGGATGTCCTGTCAGGCACATCATGGGATTGAACAGCATTAAACCGCATGAATTGACGAGTTTTGCAAAAGTTCAGGGAACAGATATCATATATCCAGCCGACAAAGTACAGGTTGAAAAAGTAAAATTGAAAAATAAAAGAGCCAAAGACGCTGGACAGCTGGAGCTTTGGCAATAAGGAGAATAAATATGAATCAAGCATTCCATCCCGGAAAAAACTGGTTCGATACCTCCGGCAAACATATCAACGCCCACGGCGGAGGCATGCTTTATCATGAGGGGAGTTATTACTGGCACGGGGAATGCCGTCCTGAAGGTTCGGACAAGCAGGATGCTCTCATAGGAGTCTCCTGTTACAAGTCGAAAGATCTCCTGAACTGGGATAGTTGCGGAGTAGCACTTTCCGTAATAAAAGACGATCCAGGACATCCTCTCACAAGCGGTTGCAAGATTGAACGGCCCAAGGTCCTTTTCAACAAGGCCACAGGAAAATTTGTGATGTGGTGGCATCATGACCTCAAAGGATGGGGGCATGCAGGCGCGTATGCAGGAGTTGCTGTTGCTGACAAACCGGAAGGGCCTTTCAAGTTCATTGAGATACTCAGGCCCGGCTGGCGCATGGCTCGAGACTGCACTCTTTTCCAGGATTCGGACGGCTCGGCATATTTCATCTGCGCCAGCGACGACAACGCCAATCTCAACATCCTCCGGCTCAGCGATGACTTCCTGAAACCTTCCGGCATGATGATGCAGATTTTCCAGGGACGTTTTATGGAGGCGCCATGCGTCTTCAATCATGACGGGAAATATTTCTTCATCGGTTCCGACTGCACTGGCTGGACACCGAACGAAGCCCGGTCAGCGTCTGCATCAAATATTTTTGGACCATGGAAGGAACTAGGAAATCCCGGACTTGGGGAAGGGGCTGATACGACCTGGGGTTCTCAGAGCACTTTCGTCCTGCCGGTCGCCGGCAAGCCGGGGGCGTTCATCTTCATGGCTGACATCTGGAAGCCGGAGAACCTCGCAGATTCACGATACGTCTGGCTTCCATTGTTCTTCAAGAAAGCTCCCGCCGGATTCATGCGTCCGCATTTCCGCTGGCATGACAGCTGGGATCTTTCAGTCTTCGACCAGCCGGGAAATTTAAAATAAAGTGTTTCCGGCATCTAAAGAAGATTATTTCTTTTCGGCTGGACCCTTTTCCTTGGGAATCTGATCAAGGATTATTCCCTTTGACTCCAGCTCCTTGATGTATTTCGCAGGATCCGCCTTGACCTTGTCTATGCATCCGCCGCAGCAGACATATATGCGCTTCCCTTCAAAATCAATGAATAGGCTCTTGTTGATCTTGCCACCCATCACCGGACATTCGGTCTGCGCCTTCTTTTCAGCGGGAGCCGCCTGTTTTGCCGCATCCTCCGTGGCAAGAATTCCCGATGCCAGAACAGCTGCGGCGGCGATTGATAATACGGTATACCTTCTCATGCCCCGCTTTCCTATATGTTTTCCCTAATGAAGGCTCCTGCGTTTTCCGCCGGAATAACGGCCTCATCAGAGCTTGTTCCAAGTTTCAATGCGGCTGGATCCGCATCCCTGTAGATCTTCAGGAACGGTTTAAGCACGCCGTCGATATTCTTCTTCATCCCCTGCAGCCCTATCTTTGCTGACGGATGTCCGCCGCATGAGTTCGGACAGCCGGAAATCTTGATCGCGCTGAGTATCGAATTGAGATCCCGTGCGCGGTCTTCCGGACGACCTG
>CAZDNQ010000277.1:0-6567 GCA_964506605.1 uncultured Victivallis sp.
TTTCACAAATTCACCCCACATTTTTTTCATTGGATCCGTATCTGTACCCGAAGGGGCATTTGGAAGTAACTTGAAATCATTCCAGTCACCAGCGGAAGTCTTAAGAATCCTGTTCGCATATTTTACATTCTTGAATTTATCCTGCAGGAATGACTGGTAATTCTTCTGCATTTCCGGTGTAACTTCAATTTTCATCAAACGGATCGGATATCTTGTATTGACAAATATCTTCCATAGCTCCTTCATCTTCTCCGTCGAATCAGAAGGAAGAGGAAATGGAATCTCCTTCAAGGAGGAATACTCTGTGACGGCGGTCCTGTTGTACACGCAAATGTCGAACTTTGAGGAGCCTGTCAATCCCAATTCCTTTCTTGCATCATCGCTTTCAAGAAAACTTCTCCACAGTACTCTCATTGCAAAAGGTACTGCAGGCGCGGCCGGGCAATATTCAGCCTTGAAATCGGGCCATTCCCTTTCAGAGGGCAAGTCCGTCTCCTTGCAGCTAAGTCCCTTCGAGTGCATCCATTTCTTCCATTTCCCCTTGACCCCAGGAGTGAAATATTGGTTCCTGTATAGATCCTTTATTTTCCTGTAATCATCATATTTCCTCGATGCCGGCGGCAACCAGCACTGGTTCCATACAGGCTGTGTGTTCATGGTTTTCTCGAAATCCAGCGAATAGAAGTTTGTAAGGTATGTCTTCCATCTCTTGTTGAGCATTTCAAGCGCATTATTTTCAACAGTCCCTGAACTGGATAAAGACTTATCCTCAGGATGGGCTTCCAGCCATTCCCTGGTGAATTTCCCCTCAAGATATCCTGAAGCTTCAATATTCGATACCGGACAGATAAGATCGTCGACAGGATATCCATCCACAAATCGAGAATAGTCGGCTGCCTGCAACCTTGTCTTTTCAAGGTCTCTGCTGTCAAGATCCTCCAGTTGTTTTTTTACGAACATCAAAAGCCCATTGGTATCTTTACCAGCCTCATTCCATGAGATCCAGTATTCAGGCATGTTTTTGAAATAGGCCCCCATCTGGTTGAAAGCTTTCGGATATTTGGAGAAATATGATACGAGATCCTTGACGTATCTGTCCTCCCTTGAGAACAGGAATTTTGGTATCGGGGAATAACGATTGTAGTCGAACTCGTTGCAGAAGGAGCCCGAGACCGTGATCAGGAAAGGCACGACCATTGTTATCCCCATCAGGGTAAGAAGAAGATACATCAGGAAAATAAGCACTCTTGCCGAAAGCTTCTTCCTTCCTACTGTTGCAATTACAGGCATGTCAGCTCCATTCCGCTTTCTTGAATTCAACTTTTTTGAGTATTTGTACCTGTACATAGGTAAATCCTATGAGAAGGGCACCTACAACCCAGGCTATAGATGTCGCCATACTGAAGCGCAGGTTGTTATAGGCCTCTATCCATATCTTCATCCCGACTACCATAGTAGAGTCTCCAGGACCTCCAAACGTGAGTAGGAATATGTTCCCCATGTGCTGGAATGTCCCTATGAAAGCTCCAACGAAATTTATTATGATCAGCGGCATGAGAGTTGGGATCGTGATCTTTGTCAGTTTCGTCCAAACTCCGGCCCCGTCAATATCCGCCGCCTCATATATTTCCTCCGGCACTCCTTTGAGGGCGGCGAGATAAATGAGATTGGAGATACCCATGCTCGCCCATATGGTCGGGATTATGCAACACAGCATTGCAAGCTTGGGATCCTGAAGCCAGGTCTGGGCATCGATATGCACGAAAGGAATGCAGTTAAGATATCCTATGATCTGGTTGAAGAACCCCTCCGGAGTCGGATCGTACATGAGTTTCCACATCAGAGTGATCACCAGGCCGCTCGTGACATGTGGCAGGAAGAATATCGTCCTGTAAAAATATTTTCCCTTCGGTATCTCGGAAAGCAGTAGTGCAAGTAGTATAGGGGCGGTGAATGCCAGAAGCATGTTGAGGAACACGAACTGGCATGTTCTGCCGAGGCTTATCCAGAAGCTCGAATCCAATGCAAGAGTGATGAAGTTGTCCAGGCCGGTGAATTTGCTGTCACCAACAATGTGGTAGTCCTGGAAAGCCATGACCATGCCCCGGACGAGTGGATAATATGACCAGAGGCCGATAAGAAGAAGTGCGGGTGCCATCATAATCCATGGCATGATCTTACTATTTATGTTTCTCGAAGATGGAGCCCCAGCCTTGGTTTGCAGTAAAGAGCGGATCATCATGAAGGAGATTATAGCTATGAAAACCACGACGATTACGAAAATGATCCTTGCCGTGGGTCGGTATTTGTCAAGCTCCTCTTCGGTCCTGTTGAACATCAGTCCGCTGTTGGAGTCATATTCAGACTGCTTCAGGGCCGCAGAATAGTCGAAGCCTTCTCCTGCCTCCGAGATCACAAGACTCAGCACCCTGCGATTCAGCAGGTCATTCGTGGCCTGCCAAAATCCCATAAATGGTTCAGTATGTATCCCGATTGTCCCGTCATGGATCTCCTTGTAGTAGTTCTGGATCCGCGGAGACAGGTCCTTTATATAGTCCCCGAAATCGAGTCTCTGGAGATCCTGGGGGTTAACGAACTTTGCAAGCCCGTCCAATACCATAGTCCTGACATGATCATCCCTAACATTCTGGCTGGTGATTGTTTCCAGCGCCTCCCATATCTTGTCACGTTCCCCCTTGCTGCGCCTGCCAACACCCTCGACCATAACCGCATAATGCCTCTGTACCAGGAGGACTCTCCTGCCCTCGGTCTTTGATTTTGCCGGCAGGGGAAACCAACTCAGGTAGTTCGGGTCTATCTCCGAAACGCCTCCTGTCCCTGTAATTCCCTCCAACGACCCCATCATCATCGCAACTTCACCCCGCGCGAGCATTTCATAGGCGCCATTTCCTCTTTGTCCGGTCTGCCCACGAGCCACACCTGTGATTATGTCTGCTTTTTCAAACGATATTTTCCGGCTTCCAGAAATCATGAATCCGTTGCTGATGTCATCTCCGGATAGCGTTACGGGCTCCCGTGTCTCAGGATCGAATATCCATTTCATCCAGCGTAGGTCATGGTAGAATTTTGCAGCTGCAATACCGGCAGAACATGCAAAATTCGCCCGCCAAACAGAAGGTGAGGTGGCAAGATCCTCTCCGGACGGTGTGATGAAAGAGGTCGCTTCAAGCGCAAATTCATATTCTTTTCCATCCTTTGGGCTCTTCTTGATCTGGATGATCGGATTTCCGCCGGCAGACTGGATCCACGGCAGCCAGAGAAATCCGTTAGGTTGCAGGCAGATTCCGCGCTGTCCACGTTTGAACACTGCTCCAGGAATTACATTGTTCGGTTTGGTGAGTTTCTGGCACCAGTATATAAATTCATCCCACGTTTGCGGCGGATTTTCAGGATCAAGCCCGGCACCTCTTACCATGTCGGTCCTGAAGACTATTCCAAGATAATTTTTATTGATCTGTGGAATTCCATATACCTTTCCTTCAGAAGTGGCCACTTGCCGCCATAGAGCAGGAATCTTCTTCCATCCCGGCCATTTGGCCTCACTGTCATCTATCTGCCCATTCCGATTGCTGTCTTCGCCAATCCATTCGTTCAACGGGTAGAGGAATCCCTGTCTGATGTCGTTCCCGATCACATGGAACCATGAATCCATTATGTCAGGAGCAGTTTTCCCGGCTATCGCCATAAGGATGGAAGACCTTGCTCCGCCACCACCACCACCCGGCAAGCTGATGGAGCCCCATTGCGAAACAGCAACTCCTTGATCCCTTTCCATTAGTTCGTTCAGGCTTTTGGTAGTCGGATCGTCTGGCTTGTTCGGGTCATAAAATCTCTGCACCTTCACGTCGGTTTTCCTGTCACCCGCCTCCAAAAGAGTGAAGGAGAGAAGGAGACCCAGAATGATTGAAATCATCTTTTTCATATTCACCATATTTCAAATCCAGCAGGGGCTGAGAACTGGAACGCGTTTATTTTTCATTTTCCTGATAAAAATATTATGCGGTAGAAAAGCTTTTGCAAGCCTTGTCATGCCGTCATCATTTCGTTTTCCTGTTTTACACATCTTTATGGACATAATGCACATGAAGCAAGTTTGAAATCCCAGTCCGCTATCGTTATGATAGAAGCTTAGAGAATGATTCTGTTCTCATACGGAATAAACAAAACTAAAACAGAGGTAGTCAAATGTAAATTAAACTGTCGAAGATGCCGAATCTCTTTCTTCCTTTTTGTTAAAATTCTGTGCACGTTGTAATTTTAGCTGTGTTAAAATCCAAGCCCAAAGTACTCATTATTGAGGAAATTTAATAAAATTCTAATATTTATGAAAAAACTGTTACCTACTACTGTCATTCTTTATTTTGTGTTTTCTTTAAACGCACAAACTGCTAAAATAACAGTTGATATTAACAAATCATTAGCACCTATCAGCAAAGATTTCTGGGGATCTAATTTCCTTTATTGGAAAGAGGACGACGCTTCACTGGCAAACGACAAGCTGGCTAAATTACTGAAAGATATGCCCTGCAATGTTCTCCGTTACCCAGGAGGAACGATTGCCGATAATTTTCACTGGAAAACAGCGAAGCTTGATAATTCATATATATACCCCTATGAAAGTAGCGAAGCTGAATCTAATTTTGATGAATTCATGACTTTCTGTAAAAAAGTCGGTGCAGAACCAATGCTGGTGGTAAATACACAATCATGGTTTATGAAGGGAAAGGTGGAGGAAGGAGCACAATATGCTGCTGATTGGGTAGAATATTCAAAGGATAGGGGTTACAAGGTGAGATACTGGGAAATCGGCAACGAAACCTACTGGCATCCTGTGATGACAGCCCGGGAATATGGCGCATTGGTTGTAAAATATTCCGAAGCGATGAAGAAAGTGGATCCTGATATTATTATCAGTGCCAATGGCCATTGGGACAAAGATATGGTTGGCACCAAAGAGAGGACAGATCCACAATTTATAGCCAAGTTCGCGAGGTTGGCTAAAGCTGCTGATGATATAGAACTTGCAAAACTCATGAAAGAAGGCAAGGAAATGCTTGTGGAAAATAATATTACCAACGGTTCTGAGAAATGGTGGGATAATGTACTGGACGTGTGTGGAAATCATATTGATATGCTCTCCATCCATTGGTACTTTCATAAAAACAACTTGGTGAATATAGAACCGAAATTAAATGAGCTCAAGGCTCTTGTGACGAATAAAATGCATGGCAAACAGTACAAATGGGCGATCACTGAATTCAACTGCAACACCGATAATGACTCTGAAAGAGTAGTGGGCTTTGTTGAAGGTTTAGGTAAATTTCTTAGTTTCGGATTCGATGTGGCAACCTTCTGGCCGATGCGCATTAGTGGAATGGAGCATCGATCAATGTTTTCATTAAAATCAATCAACCCGCAATATCCTTATGAGGTGTTTCAGCTTTTCAGCAAAGAACTCCGAGGAAATATTGTTAATTGTAGTTTTACTAAAAAGATATATGCTTTTGCTTCAGTGTCGAAAGAGCAGGTGACAATAGTCCTGACCGGTAATCCCGAGGATAAGGTTACGGATACCTCAGTTGAACTTCCCGGTTTAAACTTAAAGAATAAAATAATTGAGGCGAAAAGTTATACCGCCAAAACCACCGGTAAAAGAAGAGTGAACCTGCAATGCGAGCCTTTAGTAGTTTCTTCGATGAATCAAGCTCTTCAATTGACGGTAGGCAGGAATGCATTTGTGGTTGTTACCATAAAAACCTATTGCCCAAATAAATAATATCGCCAGTAATAAATCTGTTATCATTTGATGAGTTAGTCCATTTTATATCCTCCGGAATAGTATTCATTTGCAAAGTCTAATCACCTAATTTAATTCAACAGAAGTTGAAAATATGATTACATTGATTCTTCAGTGTCATGGGCTCAATGTTCTTCTGAATATCATTTGCAAACGAGATATAAATACAGCGTTATTATATTTTCCTGTTTTACACATTTTTCAAAGCGATATGCACATGTACATAATTTGTATTAATCTTAAACCTCTGGTATGATTGTCAGTCGTAGAATGACATGATTCTGAACAAAGATCAAAACGCGAACAGTCAAACCACTAACGGAAGTAGTCAAATGAAAATTAAACTGTCGAAAATGCTGAATCTCTTTCTTGTCTTGCTTGTTGCAATTCTGAGTTCATTGTTTTCTTTAGCTGAGGAAAAACCCAAGCCAAAAGTACTAATTATTGGAGATTCAATCTCATTGGGATATACCCCTTATGTCATAGAGTCCCTAAAGGATCTTGCGGATGTTGAACATAATCCCGGAAACGCCGGAGCAACAAAAGGAGGAGTTCAAAACATCGACAGCTGGCTTGGTGACAAGAAATGGGATGTCATTCACTTCAATTGGGGACTCTGGGACATAAACCGGAGGGTGAATGGAAAAAGAGATGTGAATGGTCCGATCGCATGTTCACCGGAAGCATACGAGGAACAGCTCTCAAAAATTGTAAAGAGGATGAAGGAGACTGGAGCGACATTGATCTGG
>CAZDNQ010000278.1:0-6565 GCA_964506605.1 uncultured Victivallis sp.
GTGAAAGATAGAATGATTCCACCGAGTCTTGCTCGCGCAAGATCTCATGCACCTCCAACCTGAAGCAGTGCGGAGTGTATATCCATTCATATCTGGCGGATTCCGAAGACAGGGTGATGTTGACTTTAAGTTCCGGTGCGTATAACTGGGACTTTGTAAAGATGATAGAAACCACGATGGAGCCTGCACCGAAAGACACCTGGTACAAATATGTTTCCAAATATACCGGGGATATCCGCCAATGCCCTACTGTAAGGAACAAGTTCAACCTGGTCATGTTCACCGGCGACTATGGCGTCAACTGGCAGCCACGCTCCCAGTACAACACCTCAGGGACTAGCATCAGCCCTCCCGGGAGCGACACAGATGGCAACATGCCATTTTCAGCAATTCGGCGTTCAACCTCTGAATTTCCTCTGCTTTGCGATACTGCTTTTCATTTGAGAACCGCCGACACGCCACCACCTTGGGAGGCCAATAAATGGCCGCATTTCGGAGATACTAGATCTGCCATCAACCTGGTAGTTGGTCCAATTCATGGAAGGAGCGGCCTTCTTGTCGACTATGGCATAGGCGGATCAATATACTATGGCAATGTTGGCAATATACTGTTCGGAGACGGACATGTGGGAGATTCGCTTTTAAGCCAGCAGCCTGCTGCCTATACCAATAAAGCCAAGTTGTTCAGTACTAATGGAAATGCGTGCTGGCCATGATGATGGGCGTCTTTAAAAGATAAAAAATATTAGAAAAAAGGAACATAAATGAGAAAAGCAGGTTTCCTAGGAAGTACGGCCTTGGCTGTGTCGCTTTTTGCCTTGTCATTCCAGGCCTGGGCGACGCAGACTGAAAACAATGTTTTACACATAGTTCCAGCGCCTGGTACTGTGAAGATCGATGGCAAGACGGATGACTGGGATCTGTCCACAGGTGTCTTCGCCTGTGACAATGTCGAGGAGCTTCGCAGCCGCTACGCCGCGCAGATATACGGCATGTATGACAAGGACAACCTCTACATCCTCTGCCATTGGATCGATTCTGAGCCGTTGAACAACAGGCAGTCGAGCAAGGGTGGATACGGGTTCAGCGGCGACAGTCTGCAGATCCGCGTCATTACCGGCTACAAATCTGACAAGGAGAAGGTTTCACACTGGACCTGCTATCTCGACGTTGACAAGATCAGCATAATGGATTGCGCCTATGGACGCAACTTCAAGGGAGGGAACATCCGAAACGCCATTGAGCAGGGTGCGCAGCAGGCCTTCCTCATAGATGCCGATGGCAAGGGATATACTCAGGAGATGGCGTTGCCATGGAAGCTCCTAAGTGCCGACGGCAATCAGCCGCCTGAAGGCTCAATCCTCAGGATCGCAGCTGAGATGAACTTCACTGCCGGCGCCACAGGACGCATCAACATACACGACATCTTCCGCGCAGGCATTGCCAAGCCAGACCGCATCTTCACCTTCACCGCCGGAGACCAGTGGGGTGAAGGCGTCCTTGAGAAGGAAGGAAAACTCAAGATGCAGAGCGTCAGGCTGACAGATGACCGCGAATTTCCTGCCAAGCTTGAGAACTGACGCATAGCCGTCGACTGGTCAGGGCTGACTAAGCCTTATGAACTTCCCGGCTTCAAGGCAATATCCTTCGAGACGCCTGAAGAAGGCGATGTCTCGATGATAATCAAGAACTCCAAAGGCGAAGTCGTGCGCCAGATTCTTTCGGAGATCCCATTCGACAAGGGCAAGCATGAGATAAAGTGGGATGGTCTTACTACTCCCGCCTACACGACTCCTGGCGAGGTCGTTCCCGCCGGTGAATACACATGGGAGGCGATCCAGCATCCTCCATTCTCCCTGACCATGCGCGGCTATGCCAGCAGCGGGGCAACCCAGCCCTGGGAGAGCGGCCCGACCAGCAACTGGGGTGGAGATCATGGCGTTCCTTCCGCGATAGCCACCGACGGTGAGAAGGTCTATCTCGGCTGGAGCGGAGCCGAGGCAGGCAAGGCGCTTCTCGGCTGCGATCTCGAGGGAAATGTGAAATGGAGGATCAGTTTCGGTCCTGCCTGCCACAACAGCTATTTCCTTGCCGTTGACAACGGCATAGTCTACAATATCGCCAAAGAGTGGGGCGATACGCCGGAGTCCAAGGTGGTTCGCCTCCGCGCCAAGGATGGCGTCTATGACAACTGGGAGGGAAGCGCCGAATCCGCCCTGGGCGTCTCCGAAATCATATCCAGTCTTGGCAACAAGTCCACGCTCCCATACGAGATCGACGGCATGGACGTCAAGGAAGGAAAACTCCTGCTGAGCTTCTCCCGCCAGCAGATCAGCTCCGCCCACATAACTGACTGGAAACTTCTCGCGGCAAAGATCCTCGAGGATCAGCCGCTGAGCAATGCCATCCGGGCAAGAATCGACGAGAAGACTATACAGAAGCTGAAGACTTATCTCGCCAAAAAGGACGACACGGCTTTTCCGAGCGACATCAAGCGTCCGATGATCAGCTCGCTCAACAAGCAGATTGACCCGAAGAGCGGAGGACACGACGAGGAAAGCGTTCCAGTCGACAGCAACTCCACCACCACCCGGAAGGATCTTGAAATCCATTTTGCAGGCTCCCTTGCTCCGCTCAAGACTGACTTCATCGCCATATGCGACGCGAAGACCGGCAAGCTTCTGAAGAACTTTCCCGCGCCTGTCCCGCAGGCGGTCAGGCTGATCGACTCCAAACAGGCCATTTTCATCTCCGCAGGCAGCGCGCTGATGAGTATTGATCTTGAGAGTGGAAATGTCAAGAAGCTCGTAGAAGGACTGAAGAACGCAGAATCCATCGCCGTCGGTGGTGATGGAAAGATATATGTCGGCATCGCCGGCGACGATCAGCAGGTGAAGATTTTCAGCGCCGACGGGAAAAGCATTGGTTCTATTGGCAAACAGGGTGGGCGCCAGCTTCTCGGCAAATGGCAGCCGGAGGGCATGCGCAATCCTGAATCCTTGGCCATCGACACGAAGAACGGTCGACTCTGGGTCATGGAAAAAGCCGACAATCCCAAGCGCGTCAGCATCTGGAACTTGGCAGATGGAATACTGGTCAAGGATCTCTTTGGTGGCACTCACTACGGAGCTTCCGGCGCGGCGATCAATCCGCTCAATCCTGATGAAATGTTCGCGGAAGGCTGCGAATGGAAACTCGATCCAAAGACTGGCAAGGCCGACTGTGTCGGTGTCATATCACTTGGAACACCGAGTTTTGCGGCATTCTGTCCAGGATCGAACAAGAAGCTATATCTTTCGACCATCTCAAAATTGGCTGGCTCCAAGCAGTTCTCTGGCATTCAGGTCTACGAGCGCCTTTCAGAAGGAGTCTGGAACCTTCGTGCCGAATGGAGACCAAACGAGGACGGAACCACAGAAGTCTGGTCCGATGCCAACGGCGATGGGAAGAATGACGCGAATGAAACGTCAAGCATTCCATATACTCTACGCCTCACCGGTTATATGAGTTGGCAGGGGAACTTCAATCCATACACCTTCAATGTTTATGCCACCGGATTCCAGAAGCCGCCGCCGGAACCGGAGAATCCGGATCCGAAGGCCAAGAAAAAGAAGCCCGCACAGCCCGAATACTCGCCCTATCTGGTAAAAAGCAACGGATTCACTGCCTGCGGTGCTCCGAAGTGGGATCTGGTAGGCATCAAGGAACTGGACTTTGTCAATTACGAAAATAGGAGATCAGGCTGCTCTATGCTGCCGTCCAAGGACGAGAGATACCTGCTTGCCGTGACAGAAAACAGCATCGTCTGCTTCGACCTCAAGGAACAGAGGAGGATCTGGAGCTATCCCAATACATTCTCCGGCGTCCATGGTTCGCACCGTGCTCCTCCTCCGACGAGGGGAGTCACGCGCGGCATCTTCGGCGTAATTGGAACCTTCAATACGCCTGAGACCGGCAACGTCTGGGCAATGAACGGCAACAGCGGCGAATGGTATCTGTTCAATGACAAAGGTTACTATCTCAGCCATCTCTTCGAGAGCGATTCGCTCAAGATCACATTCCCTGAAAAGGCCGTGCCCGGCGTCGACATGACCCATACTCCACCCGGACTCGGCGGCGAGGATTTCGGAGGGACGCTGACACAAGGTATTGATGGCAAAGTTTACGTCCAGGCCGGAAAGATCGCGGCGTGGAACCTCCTGCTTAGCGGTCTCGATAAAGTCAGATCGATTGGAACAGGCAAGGTTGAAATCAGCGGAAGCGATCTTGTGCTGGCCAGTGCCCAGAGGGAGGAGCAGCTGCAAGCCTCATCCGGAGCGAAGTCTCTTACGATCAAGAAGCAGACAATGGAAATTTCCGGTGATCTGCCAAAGGACTTCAAGGGCATCCAGCCGGTACGCTTCCAGAAGTCGGACGATACCAAGGTCGCGCTATATACGGCCTGGGACGACAACAACCTCTATCTGGCATGGGATGTCGCGGACAACACTCCTTTGGCAAACGGTGCGGTCGAGTTCGATCAGATGTATGTCGCCGGCGACACCGTCGACTTCCAGTTCGCATCTGATCCGAAGGCTAAAGACAAGCGCGCCGAGGCGGCGGCAGGAGATTTCCGCATCTCAATCGGCAACTTCAAGGCCAAGCCGACGACTGTCATATACAGGACCGTCTCCGATGTCAAGAAACCGAAGGCCTTCAGTTCAGGAGTCATCGCGCACTACGAGATGCAGTACGTGGACCTTATGCCGGACGTGAAAGTGATAGCAAAGGCCAAAGGCGATGCAAAGAGCTATGTCGTCGAAGCCGCAATTCCATGGAGTTCTCTCGGATTCAAGCCGGCCGAGAAGACCAAATATCTCGGCGACTTCGGCGTGACCTATGGAAACAACGAAGCCACCAGGACAAGGCTGCGCAACTACTGGAGCAACCAGGAGACCGGTCTTGTCGACGATGTAGTTTTCGAACTCAAGATGTCCCCGAAGAACTGGGGAGATATCTTCTTCGAGAAATAGGTGTTTGCTTTTTCAAGGACGGGAAGGCCTGTCCCCATCAATCTCCCCTGATGGTCTGGCCTTCCTGCCCTTTTTCTCTGTCGCGAATTAAGTTCAACCCAATTTCCGAAGTTCACGAGTCGCGGTAGGCACTGATCTTCAAGTTTGATTCCATAGAGATCGTCGCCCTGGTTCCATGCGATCTCGCATGACTGCATCCATGTGAGGACCGTATACTGCGGATACCATGGATCGCGGAAGTAGTCGGTCTCAACAAGGGAACCGTCTCCTCCCTGCTTATTTCTGACAGATGCTTCTTGTACAATGAAAGATCCTCGTCATAAGCGGACTCATCATCTTGGTATACCGCCACCTCCATTACCGTAAGAGTTGCAGAGGTGTCCCAATTGTTGTTCTTGAGAGCGCCGCGTGCTGTCCGGTCCATGGGTTTCAGCGGCACCCCCCCGGGGCTCTACCACTACGACTGAACCTACATGTATAGAGATCTTCACGTAGAATATCTTCATTCTGCCACCCGTGAAGGGATTCCGTGAAATTCAAAGGAAAACGCGTTTAAGAAATTCTCACGGCTTCAACTAAATCCAGAAAATATATCGCCGCCCTGCGGGGACTTGGAAAGTTTATTTTGTTATTAAGAAAGTTGCACAACCGTCCCGGCTGTAATTATTCTTCACAGGAGAGACGCCTGTATAACATTCCTAATATACGCGAGTCAAAAGATCTCTCCCAAGTAAAGCTGACGCATTACAGGAAATGACGGGTGTTCATATAATTTTTCCATTTTAGGCTTGATAATTTATGAAAACATTCTATTTGTATTGCATAACTGAACAATGTTTTGCTATACAATACAATGATACACTCAGTAGAAAAAGCTCTCAAACTTCTAAATGCCGTCGCCTCGCAGGGCGACTGGATAGGCGTCAGAGAACTGTCCAGGTTCACCGGAATCAATCCAGCGACGGCGCAGCAGCTCCTCAAGACGATGCAGAAGTCCGGATATCTGGACTTCGATGAAAACAGCCGCCGCTACAAGATCGGCATCTCCGCCGTACTCCTAGGAAATGCGGCTGACCTCACGGACAAGATTGCGGAGTTCGCAAGACCATTTGTCGACGAGCTCTTTGACGAGTTCAACGAGACGACTGTCGCGGTCACAATGGAACGGGGCGTCGTCCTGAGCGTATACTGGCGGCAGTCCACAAAGGAGCTTTCAGTTGCGCCACCAAACCGGCGCATCATTGAAAACCCGCACAACACCGCCTCCGGCCTTGCGCTGCTCTCATGCCAGTCGGATGAATTCATCAGCGGATACACGAGGAAGAATCCTGCTCTCAGGAAGTCCGAGTTCCTGTCGAATCTCAAGGTGGCGAAGGACAACGGCTATGCCGAAGCGGTAGACCTGAACAGCAGCGGTGTCGCCGCATTCGGGGCGCCTGCCTTCGACGCCAGCGGCAAGGCCGTCCTCGCGCTGGCCTGGAGCATACCGCTTACAAGATTCAACGGCGGGATCAGGAAGCAGATTATTTCAAAGATGAAAAACTCAGCCGGCA
>CAZDNQ010000279.1:0-6555 GCA_964506605.1 uncultured Victivallis sp.
CGCCCGCGGAACACTCTACGCTGTCTACGGGCTGCTTGAATCTCTGGGATGCCGCTGGGTGATGCCCGGAGCCTTTGGTGAAATAATACCGGAGACGAAGAATATCGCCGTATCCTTGGACAAGGTGGAAAACCCGTCGCACCGGGAACGCTACTGGACGTGCACCAACAAGTCCGGGGCCGATTATCCCCGCTGGACATTGCGCAACAAGGGAAACTATCTCCATGCGCTTGGCGATCCGAAAGTCCGCCAAGAACACGCCTCTCAGAAGCCGTTGGAATACGGGGAGAAGGATCCTGCGCTACAGATCAAGGTCAAGAAAGAAGTCACCGAGTGGAAGAGGGACGATAAAGGAAAAGTCATTCGCCTTGAAAACGGACAGCCTGCGGAGAAGGTGACGGTGGAGAAGGAATTCATCCAGCTCCCCGACGAGTACTACACCATGCAGGGAGGAAAGGCAAACACGGCGATCGCCAACATGTCCAACCCGAAGGTGTGGGACTTATGCAATGCATACTACCGGGATTATTTCTATAAGAATCCCCTGCAGGACTACGTCTCCATATCGGCCGCCGACGGACTTGTGCTCGACGACAGGGCGGAAACCAGGGCGCTTGACAGCAACGAGTATGACTGGACGATGGGGGCATTTGCCTCGACAGACCGTCTCTGGTTCTTCCATCGCCGCTATATTGACCAGGTTATCCAGGAACATCCTGACCGTAAGTTTGGAGTCCTTGTATATGCGAACAACATGACTCCTCCCCGGATTGAAACCGTGCATCCCGCCATGGCGCTTGTGTTCGCCCCGCTCGGGATCTGCCCTCTTCATCATGTCAGGGATGAAAACTGCAGGACCAACCGCGCATACAAAGCCTGGTTTGAGTCCTGGATGGCACAGGCGGAAGCTGTCGGCGCCGAGAGCTACTATTATGATTATTTCCCCATCGGATTTTCATGGTGCAATTTCATAATGTCGCCGCAGTGGGGGATCATCGGCAGGAACTATCCATGGTTCCACAAGCTCGGGCTGGACGGCCATACCACGCAGGGATTTGATGACTCCGCCGCAATGGGCCTGACAGCCTGGGTGGCGATCCGCCTGTACTGGGATGTGGATCAGGACTACAACAAACTTGTCGAGGAATACTGCCAGCTGCGCTTCGGGAAGGAAGCCGCTCCGGCGATGCACGACTACTACAAGGTGTTTGAAAAACGTATGGATGTTGTTCCGGATCTCTGTGGAAATGAGATATGGGGCAATCATCTGGCCATTGACGCTGACACTCGGAGCAAGGCACGTGAAGCCCTGAAAAAAGCAGAACCGCTTGTTGCCGGCGACAGGGAGAAAAAGCATTTCCAGACGGTATCTGATTTCCAGAAGGCAATGGATGCCTGGTGCGATGGAATCGATTACGCGAGGGAGACCGGGGACTTTGCCGGCGCTGCGCTAAAGATGGAGCCCGCCTTTGAAATCGCC
The DNA here is from genome assembly GCA_964506605.1 of uncultured Victivallis sp. GTDB lineage: Bacteria > Verrucomicrobiota > Lentisphaeria > Victivallales > GWF2-50-93 > GWF2-50-93. Next base: position 1,481 of record CAZDNQ010000279.1, read on the forward strand.
GCCAAGCTGGACAAGATCTATTCTCACTTCGTCAATCCCACCCAGACCGACAAGAGCACAAGGCAGCCGTATACCCCTGGCGGCTGGCTTCTCAAGTATACGAGCTGGGATAAGAAGATCAAAGGATCAAAGGCAAGCGTGGTGCTGCCAAGGATGATGAAGGTTTCACTTGACACCGACAACCTGGCCTTCACAAAAGGCTGGCATAAGCCTGAGGTTTCCGTCGCCAGTCTTGAGGACTGGGACAGCACCGTGGTTCCGGATATAAAATACAAGACCGACCGCGAGGTCGCGGCGTTCTTCTACCGGACGGAAGTTGAGGTACCGGAATCGTTCAAAGGAGCTGACAAGGTAGTCCTGTATTTCCCAAGCCTGATCGCGCGCGCCATGCGCATCTGGATCAACGGACAGCCTGTTGTCTTCGACAATGGAAGATATAAGGATGAGATATGGCGCGGCCCCGCATATTTCTGGAACAATTACTATCATCATCAGGAGTTCGATGTCACTCCGTATATCAAACCGGGACAGAAGAACACCATCGCCTTCCGTATCTTCAAGTCATTCGATCACGGGGGCACCTATGACCGCGTATTCCTGCTCGCGAATCCACCAAAAGACGCCATAAAAGAATGAACGCCTGCAACAGGGAAATAGAACGCACCAAATGGGGAGGCCGGTTCCCGGGTAAAACCTATTTCCCCCTTCTCCTCTCCAACGGGGTCGATGCAATGATGATCAACCTTCTCGGATCGGGGGATGCGTGGTTCGAGCAGTGCGACTACGGCGCCCCTCTGTCCATGCAGCGCTCTCCGGGCTGGTTCAAGTGCGACAGGCGGACGCGCAAAGGAGTGAATCTCGCATACGGAATATTGTTCCCTCTGTTCGAATTCGCCTCAGCCCCAGTCATGAACGGCGACACCGCCGTCCCCAGGAACTGCAGGCAGTATTTTGAGCCGCGCAAGGCGACGCTGACGACTTTCTATGAGCAGATGGACAATGAGACCGGGGAGTGGCTGAGGATCAAGGTCACCACTTTCCTTACCGCGAATCATGTGCTGGTTGAGCATTATGAGATGATGGATACGCCTTCAGCCGGAGCCGCGCTTTCCTTCTATATAAATTCACCGTCTGAAGCATATCTCCGCCTCTATGAGCGCAGTGTCAGGATGGACAAGGTTTCACTGGACATCGACGCCGGAATCTCCATGATGAGTTATGATTTTGTCTTTGAGAACTTCCAGGGAGGCGCGCGTTCGTGGATTGACTGCGCATGCGCCGCAGGGGAATCCCATAGCAGGGAAAATGATGTCTTCGCATATGGACATGTGAAGACGCAGCTTATGCATGGTGGGGAATCCTTTACCCGCTACCTTGCGGCCGTCGATAATGAAGATGCACAGGATTACCAGTCTGCCCTTGATGAGGCAATCGATGGATGCCGCAGGATGGGCTACGAGCGCATCATGAGACGTCACCAGGAGGAATGGGAATCCTATTTTGGGACAGTCCATGTCGAGATACCTGATCGGTCCGCATCCTTCATCTATGATGTAAGCCGATACCTTTTACGGGCCAACCTCCATCCTTCAGGATTTCTGCCCATGGGCTCGCTGCCATATCTCTGGCAGGGAGTCATGTTCTGGGATGCCGGATTTGCGGTCAAGGCCCTCATCGGCTGCGGCAATCTGGAGGAGGCGGGCCGTGTACTCGGACACCTGCATTCCTATCTGCCGGAGGCAAGGAAGATGGCGCGGCGTTTCAAGGCCGGCGGCGCACGCCTGGAATGGACTGCGGAAATCCGCAAATTCACCAGGTACGGGAAGCCGGTAACCCAGATTCATAACAACTCCTGGTGGGCCCATGTCATCTATTCATATTACCAGAATACCGGAGACAGGGAATTCCTCAGGACGAATTTCGGATTGATGGAGGAACTCCTGGTCTTCGTTACAGACCGCTTCATCAGGGACTGCGGAGACTATGCGATAATAAGCCGCTGTGAAGGTGTCGATGAATCAGTCAGCAACGAGAAGGTCAACGATACGTGGACCTGTGCAGTCACCCTGCGCGCCCTCGAGGACTACAGGGCGGCGGCGGAAATCCTGGAGCGGCGCCCTGCCATCAGGAACCTCTGCGCCCTTGTCGGTAAACTCCGCGCCGGACTCGAACGCAACATGGATGAAAATAGCATAATGCAGTCCTTCCAGGGCGGACATCTGCCGCACTGGGGCTCCCTGATCTATGACCTCTTCCCAGATCATCCGTCCCTGAAGGCGACACTCGCAAAGATGATGGAGAACTACGACAAGGAAATGGACCTCTACAATCTTCACGGTGTCACGCGCTACGCTGAGAAGTCTTTTCCATGGACGGAATACTGGGCGGCGCGCATTTTCTCACGAGTCGCGGATCCCCTTGCCCACCATTTGCTGTCCCATGCGGGAAAAAACGTCAACTATTTTGGCGCCCTGCCAGAGCGTGTCTTCTACCACGGCGAACCTTGCAACCACTGGTTTATCAGCGCGCATGCCGCGATGATCTGGGCCGTGAACGGCATGCTTGCAAACGCGACAGGCAATACATTGCGCATCCTCGCCGGATCAGCTCATGCATGGAAAAATGTCGAATTCAAGAATATCCATGCCGGAGAAGGGCTCGTGGTCTCTGCGAAAGTCGCAAACGGAAAGCTGGCCGGCCTTGAAGTCGTCAACCTATATTCCTCCAGCCGCAGGATCAAATGTTATTTTGGAAAAGAGAAACAGGCGCGGAACCTGAAGCTCACTGGTGCACATGGGCGCACAGCCGCCATGAAGACTCGTGAAAAAACCAATATTGGTGCAGCATGAAAGTCCTTGTCATAGGAGGAACAGGCCTCATAAGCACGTCGGTCGCACAGCAGTTGATCGACAGGGGGGATGCCGTGACTCTTCTCAACCGCGGAAAGTCCCCGGTCCGAGTCAACGGGGATTTCAAAGTGATCATCGGGGACCGGAGCGATCGGAGCAACTTTGAAAGCCTGCTGCTCGGAAGCGGTCCTTGGGATTGCGTAATCGACATGATCTGTTCGGAGCCTGCCGACGCGGAATCCCTTGCCCGGGCGCTGAAAGGCCGGACTCCCCAGATCGTGTTCTGCAGTACGACAAACGTCTATCCCAAACCGGCAAACCATTATCCTGTCCGCAAGGATCATCCTCTTGGCGCATCATTCAAGAACGGAATTGACAAGGCGAACTGCGAGGAAATACTCAGGCGGGCGGAGGAGAATGGAATCTTCAAAGTTACCATCATCCGGCCCGGACACACATATGGAGAAGGAGGAAATATCCTTCACAGCCTTGGGAACAGGACAAGCTTCATAGACAGGATCAGGAACGCCCTTCCGGTCATCGTCCATGACGATGGAAACAACCTCTGGTCCGCTCTGCATTCAGATGATGTGGCGTGGATATTCAAGACAGTAACAGGCAATACGGCGGCAATGGGACGGACATATAACGCAACAGGCACTGAATGGATGACCTGGAACCAGTACCATGCGCGAATTGCTGAAAGCCTTGACGTCAACCTGCCTGAACTTGTTCACATACCGACGGAACAGCTTTTCATGCTTGCCCCAGAACGGGCCGCACAGGCCAGGCGCAGCCTTCAGTTTCCAGGGATATATGACATGTCCTCTGTCCAAGACCAGTTTGGATTCAAGGCAAAGGTTCTTTTCGTGGAAGGCATGAGGCGCACAGTCAAATGGATTGAAGATCATAACGGAATAGAATCATGGGAGTCCGACCAGGAGTATGATCGGATTATCGCCGGGTGGAAAAGCATGAAATCCTTTATGACAAAGGAGAAGAAAGATGAATAGGAACTTAAGTCCGATGGAAATGTTCAACAGGATCGCTGAAGAACATAGGCCAGTGATGGCATTTGGAAAAGGAGACAAGGGAAAGTTCAAGTCATGGAAGAAAAAAGCGCTCCCGTCCGTCGTGAAAACTCTTGGCGACTGGCCGAAGAAGGTTCCTTTGAATCCGGAACTGGAATGCGAATGGAAGCATGACGGCCTCGTGAAGCAGAGATGGATCATAGATGTCGGACCGCATATCTCGGCATCTTTCCTGATCAACAGGCCTGACGGGCTCCGGAAAGGACAGCATATCCCTGCAATCCTGTGCTGCCATGGACACGGAAAATTTGGCAAGGAGCCTGTCATGGGAAACGATTCCTCAGCGGAACTCAGGGAGGCTATAGGCAACCACAACTACAATTATGGGCATCAGATGGCAAAGGCCGGATTTGCGACATTCGCAATCGACTGGATAGGCTTCGGGGAAAGGAATGATTCGAACAAGCCCCACTTCAGCACGGTTAACGCCGGCAGGGACTGGTGCAACCTCTACTACCTTAATGCGACAATGCTCGGGATGACGTCTCTTTCGATAAATATAACCCATGGCATGGCCGCGACCGATTTCGCCTCCTCGTTCGACTTCGTGGACAAGGACAGGCTCGGAGTAATGGGATTGAGCGGAGGCGGCACCATGGCTTTGTGGATGGGGCTGTGCGACAAAAGATTCAAGGCGGTGGAGATAATATGCTACAGCGATTTGTGGAGGATTTTCGGGTTCAGGGACTACAACTACTGCGGAATGCAGGTTGCACCGGGCCTGTACAAGCTTGTTGATCTTCCGGATCTTCAGGGGCTTCTCGCACCGAAGCCGCTGCTTGTGGACATCGGGACATATGACACGTGCTTCCATATAGACGGCGCGATGGAATGCTTCAGGAAGGTAAAGGAAATTTATTCTGCCGCCGGTGCTCTGGAAAACCTTGAGCTGGACCTCTTTCCTGGTGAACATGCCTGGGGCGGAAACAAGTCCGTCGCCTTTTTCAGGAAGCATCTGGGAAAAAATCTTAAACGCAGTGGAGATTGAACAATGACAAAGATTGCATTCGTTGGTATGGCTTACAGATCCCTTGCATTCCTCAAGGAGGTCGTCGGCAGGAAGGACTGCAAGATTGCAGCCCTCTGCGACAAGTATCCGTCGAGGATAAGGCATATGGTCAGGCAATGCGGGGTG
>CAZDNQ010000280.1:0-6523 GCA_964506605.1 uncultured Victivallis sp.
GAGAAGGCGATGATGGTCGAGTTCGGATACGAGATGAGCGTTCTTGACACCGTCGAACAGACAAGCAAGGGGACTCCTGTGCAGAACGTGAATAATTTCAGCTCGTGGCTGACGGTGGCCGCGGACGTCGAGAAGCTGATAGGCACATATGAGAGGGAGCAGGACGTCAGCCAGTACAACGGAATGCCGTTCTTCGGCGACATACCTGTCCTGAAATATCTTTTCGGAGCTGTCGAGCATTCAAAGTCCAGGACGAAGGTGTTCATCACTGTGAACGTAAAGCCGGTCACGCCCGTGGACAATCTTCCGGAATGGTCAGGCAAGGCCGTGACCATCAGGGAGATGCTTGAAGCCAGGAAGGAAGAGGAAAAAAAACAAGTAAGATAGGGAAGGGAAACAGATATGAAGAACAGGAATGTGAAAATACTTCTGATTGCGGCGGCGGCTGCGCTGCCGTTCTGCTCCATGGCGCAGCAGGAGGATGTGAGCGGAGTCGCCACGCCGAGGGCGGCCCCGAACGGGAGCCAGATCCAGACACAGCTGTGGGTCCAGGTAAAGGACGACACGAAGAACGTGAAGCTGGTGTCCGCCAACACAAATCCCAACGTGATCACCAAGACCTATGTGCTGAAGAATGCGGATCCATATGAGCTTCTCCCTTTCTTCCAGATCGCAGTGAAGGCGCAGAGGATTGCGACAAACACGTCCAAGGTCGAGTGCCTGAAGTTCAATGACGGCACAGGCGTGCTGATAGTTTCGGCGGAGGATTACAGGTTCGGAAAGCAGAAGCATGGCATGGGCTTTGATGAGATTATCGAGGTGCTGGACAGGCCGGGAGTGACGGCGGCATCGGGAACTGTCGGATATGCATATTTTCCGAAATATGTCAGTGCGACCTGGCTTTTCAACGCACTGCGCAATGTCGGAATGAACCAGAGCGGCTCGCAGGAGCTGTCGGGCGGCAAGGACAAGATCGTAGTCGATGCGTCGTTGAACGCCATCTTCATATATGTTCCGGCATATCAGGTGAAGAACATAAACGAGATGATCAAGCAGTATGACACGCCTGTCAGCGAATTGAATGTCAAGTATTCAATCTACGAGCTCGACGCTGAGATAGACGGTTCCATCGGCGTCGACTTCCAGGCCTGGAAGAACGGGCCCGGAGCGGAGTTCCTCAACATATCGAGCCGTTTCGGACAGCAGTGGGACTTCGCCAGGAACATCGTCGACATTCCGATGAAGGGCAAGTCGCACACTCAGTTCATCAACTTCAGCCCGAAGTGGAACAGCAAATACCTGGACTTCCTAATGGCGAAGGGCAGGGCCAGCATTGTAACTTCAGGCGTCATGACCGTGAAGAACAACGAGGAGGCCAAGGTCGAGGCGACCACCAAGGTGCCCGGATTCCGCAACGGGACGAAGTATGACGACGTCGACGTGATAAGCTATATCAGACTCAGCGACAAGCGCATCTACGACTCGACGGTCACAAGCCAGATAAGCCCGGACTCCACCGGAGCCTATGATGACAGGTACAGGCTTACAGCTTCAGACGAGAACGGAATTCCTATAGCGATCACCGGGATGAACAACACATATGGCGCGTTTCCGGGAACTCCGTACCGCGGAGACCTGCAGGTCACGCGGATGTTCGACGGTGCGAGATACTACTATTATCTTGAGGTGAACGAATTCGAGGCGGCGCCGCAGGGCGCGCAGTTTGTCAAGCTCCCTTATTACAGGGATGCGGCAGGCGCCCTTCCTCCTTCTCCTCTGGCGAATGACGCATATAACCTTGGATACAAGACCAGGGCGTACAATGTAAAAGTGGAGAAGCTTACTGCGACCGCAGCAGGAAACGGAGGCGTGCTGAATCCGATTGGCGGCGGGGCGGCCGCGACCACGGAGATCTTCAACTATGCATGGGTTACCGTGACAAGCTGGGACTCCTCTGAAAACTTCAAGCTGATGAAGGGCTACAGCCTCGATACTGCGATAGATGGATATGGATTTGTGATGAGCATAAAGCCGGTCACCTGCGAGAAGTCCAGCACTCTTGATATCAGCATGTCCAATACGAGCCTCATCGGCTACCAGGACAACGGTGCGCCGAGGACATCGAAGAGCGATATGAGCACGAAGGTGATGGTAAATAACAATGGCAGCGAATTCGTAATCGGCGGACTGGAGAAGAAGTCGATAGTCACAAGCGTCAACAAGCTTCCATGGCTTGGCGACATCCCGGGCCTGGGCTGGCTCCTCGGCAGCGAGTCCCCGACTACCAAGAAGTCGCAGCTGGTCGCTGTAATCCAGTGCGTGCCTGTGATGCCTGATACGAAGGCGCCTGAGGATGTGAGGAAGGAGATCGAGCAGATGACGGAGAAGGTCGTCTCTGCAGGCGAGAACTTCAAGCTGGACCAGGTCGGATATGACCAGTACCTGCTTGACGGTGATAAGAAGGGTGTGGATCCACTGCCCTGAACGACTGGCATATTAAGACCCCTGACGGAATGTCTGACTGATTTTCCGGCAGGGGTTTTTTATGCCCGGATGCCGCTGTTTAGCCGAGAATTAACGACGTCCTAACAAGTTTCTAACAAACTGGAAGAAGATTATAAATATAAAAAGGAGATGAACATGAAGATGAATGCGAGAAGAATAGCTGCCTGTGTTGGCGGGATGATAGGTCTGGTTTTCGCCGGTAGCTCCTATGCCGGGACTTTGAACGGGGCGGGCGCGACGTTTCCGGCGCCGTTGTACCAGCAGTGGATCTCGGAATATTCCAAGATAAGCGGCGGAGTGAAGATAAACTACCAGGCCGTAGGCTCAGGAGCGGGAATTGCACAGATTAAAGCGAAGACCGTCGATTTCGGAGCGTCGGATGAGCCGCTGGGGAAGGATGAACTGGACAAGGAAGGCATGATTCAGTTCCCGGTCGCGATGGGGGCGATTATCCCTGTGGTGAATATATCCGGAATCAATCCCGGCCAGCTCAAGCTCTCAGGCCCGGTACTTGCAAAGATATACATGGGACGGATAAATACTTGGAACGATCCTGAGATCCTTGGGATCAACGACGGGCTCAGGCTTCCCGACACGAAGATCACCGTCGTCCGCAGGGCCGATGGCTCAGGAACGACCTGGAATTTTACAAACTATCTGTCAAAAGTCTCCGAGGATTGGTCCCGGCAGTATGGCTGCAGCAAGGAAATCGCATGGTTCGAAGGTACTGTCGGCGGGCAGAAGAACGCAGGCGTAGCCGCGATGGTCAAGAAGATCAAAGGTGCTATAGGATATGTCGAATCAGCCTATGCGTTCGAGAGCAGGATGACATACGCCCAGATGATGAACAAGTCTGGAAAATTCGTACAGCCTGACAATGATTCGTTCCAGGCGGCCGCGGAGAACGCCGACTGGAAGAACGCGCCCGGATTCTACATGGTGCTGACGGACCAGCCCGGAGAGAAGAGCTGGCCGATAATGGCATCGACCTACATCCTCATATACAAGAAGCAGGCCGACAAGGAGAAGATAGGCAGCCTCCTGAAATATTTTGCATGGACCTATGACAGCGGAGCTGAGATAGCGAGGAAGCTGAACTATGTCCCGATGCCAGGGAACGTAGTTGATCTTGTAAAGGAAAGCTGGAAGAAGGAAGTTTCAAACTAAGCACGTTGATGTATAAGGCAGGCTGCATGAAAAAGAAAGAAGCCGGTAGCGCAGTTCCATATCCCGACAGGATTTTCAAGATGCTGGCATTCGGATCGGCATTCCTGATAATTGCCCTGATGGGATTCCTTTTCATACAGCTTTTCTATCATTCGATTCCGACAATACAGAAGTTCGGCCTTGCCTTCTTCTGGTCGAAGAGATGGGATCCGGTCAATCTTGAGTTCGGGGCGCTGAGCAGCATATATGGGACGCTTGTCACCTCGATCATAGCGATGGTTATCGCAGTCCCCCTCAGCTTTGTGATTGCTCTTTTCCTTGTGGAGATCGCCGGGCCGAAGCTTAGGGGCATAGTAAGCCAGGCGCTTGATCTGCTCGCAGCCATCCCCAGCATCATCTATGGCATGTGGGGGCTTTTCATCTTTGCCCCGTTCATGCAGGACCATGTACAGCCGTTCCTTGGCAAGTATTTCGGATTCCTCCCTTTCTTCAAAGGAACTCCAATGGGGATAGGAATGCTGACTTCAGGCCTGATACTCGCCCTTATGATCCTCCCGTTCATAAGCGCTGTGATGAGGGATGTGTTCCAGATGGTTCCGCCTGTTGTAAAGGAGTCGGCATATGGGGTTGGTTCAACGACCTGGGAGGTTTCTTGTCATGTCACGATGAAATATGGGCTGCAGGGCATGCTCGGTGCAGTTTTCCTCGGACTTGGCAGGGCGATAGGCGAGACGATGGCGGTGACATTTGTCATAGGCAACGGATATACTGTGAACGCATCGCTCTTTGATCCGGCGACGACGATTGCTTCGACGCTGGCAAGCCAGTTTTCCGAGGCGGTATCCCAGCCGGTTTTCAAGAGCACGTTGATGGAGCTTGGGCTTGTCCTTTTCATAGTGACGTTCGGGATCCAGTTGGCCGCCCAGTGGTGGCTGAACAGGATCAGGAAAAGCGCAGGCGGAGGATTGTGACAGAGGACAGGGAGAGATTGATGGAAAATAGAATGAAAAAGAAGCCTGTGTTTTTCAGAAAGATGGCCGACCGGTTAATGAAGGTGGTGTCAATAATGGCCGCCATTGTCGGCATATTTTTCCTGTTATGGATTCTATTTGAAGTCTTCATGCGGGGTTTTTCAGCGTTCAGTCCGGGCTTTTTCACGGATATAAGCCTTGATGGCGAGAAGGGCGGAGTTGCAAATGCGATCATCGGTACGGTCATCATAACTTTTGCTGCAGTCGTCCTTGGCGTTCCGGCCGGGCTTCTGGGCGGGATCTTCCTCTCGGAATATGGAAGGAGCAGCAAGGTTGGAGTCATAATAAGGTTTGCTTCGAATGTGATGATGGGGATGCCCTCGATAATCATAGGGCTTTTCGTATATTCCCTGATCGTGTCAAGCACCGGCACATTTTCAGGGTTTTCCGGAGCGGTGGCCCTCGCAATCATAATGCTTCCCGTGGTGCTGAGGACTACCGAAGACATGCTGTCACTTGTCCCAAATTCGCTCAGGGAGGCGGCGCTGGCGATTGGTACGCCGAGATGGAAGGTGACCCTGCATATACTTTTCAGGGCGGCGAAGACAGGCCTGATCACCGGAGTCCTGCTGGCGACGGCAAGAGTGAGCGGTGAGACTGCGCCGCTGCTTTTCACGGCGCTCAACAGTTTTTACTGGCCGGTCGAGCCGTGCTGGCATTTCTGGCAGTTCTTCACTTCTCCGACAGCGAACCTGACTGTCACGATAAATGATTATGCAATGTCCCCGTATCCGGGATTGAACAGCATCGCATGGGGCGCATCGCTGCTGATCACCGCTGGTGTCCTTGTATTGAACATATCCGCAAGATTTATATTCCGGGAGGCGAAAAAGTGAGCGTCAATATGAAAAGCGAAGTCAAAATATCCGTAAGGAATCTCAATTTCTTCTATGGGGCCCATCAGGCGCTCATGGACAACGACATTGACATCCTGAAGAACAAGGTCACTGCAGTAATAGGTCCGTCGGGCTGCGGCAAGTCCACGCACCTCAGGGTCTATAACAGGATATTCGAACTTTACAGGGAGCAGAAGGCGTCTGGTACGGTGATGCTCGACGGTGAGAACATCCTCTCCCCTGAAATAGACATCCTGGAGCTGCGCAGGAAAGTGGGGATGATCTTCCAGAAGCCTACGCCGTTCCCGATGTCGGTATTTGAGAACATCGCCTACGGGCTCAGGCTTCATTACAAGCTCGGTAAGGCGGAGATCATGGACAAGGTTGAGAAGTCGCTGCGTTCCGCGGCGCTCTGGGATGAGGTGAAGGACAAGCTGGACAAGCCGGGGATGGCGCTTTCGGGCGGCCAGCAGCAGCGCCTATGCATAGCAAGGGCCATAGCTGTCGAGCCGGAGGTGATATTGATGGACGAGCCGACATCCGCGATTGATCCGATAGGAACCGCCAAGATCGAGGAGCTTGTAGGGGAGCTTGAGAGGAATTTCACCATCGTGATCGTCACGCATAACATGCAGCAGGCTGCGAGGATATCCGACTACACCGCCTTCTTCTTCGAAGGCCGGATCATCGAATACGGCGAGACCGAGCAGATCTTCACGAAGCCGGCGCAAAGGAAGACTGAGGAATATATAACAGGAAGGTTCGGATGATTTTCCGCCGGGCTGAGGAAAATAAAAAAATTGGAGGAGCATATGTCTGTACTGTTGAGCAAGGAGATAACTGTCCTGAAAAAGAAAATACTGCAGATGGCTGCGGTTGTCGAGGAGAGCGTCAGGAAGGCCGTCAGCGCCGTGAGGAACAAGAACGAGGCGCTTGCGGACGAGGTGGTCGCCGAGGAAGTCCCGGTGGCGCTGGTCTATAACG
>CAZDNQ010000281.1:0-6517 GCA_964506605.1 uncultured Victivallis sp.
AATTCATCCTCCGTCTTGATCAGCCTGCCGACAGTCGTCTTCTCCTTCTCATATCTCGTTTCAGCGACCAGCTGGCGCCCCTTGTACTCGAGGCTCGACCTGGTCACCTTAACGCCATTATCCTCCGAAGATTTCGTCTCCCTCTTCACTTCGGGCGTGAAAAGGTTCGCGGCCATGTTCCTGCGATCGAGCGTCATGGCATATTTTTCAGCGAGCGATACAATGTCCTTGTAGCATGGATTGCCCCTCACATCCGTGTAATATCCCGTCTTATGATATGGGAACAGCAGCCAGATCGGAGTCCTGTCGGTCTCCCTGCCTTCAAGCGATGCAAAAAGCCTTTCACGTGCGTTCATGGTCTTATTCTCCCTAAAGGTAGGTACGTGCTTTAGCATGTACCAGGTTTTCCGGATTTAAATGCACAAGAATGGTACAGCCTTCCGCCTTCGCAAAGAAGCTACGGCGGACACTGAAAGGCCGTACCTACTTTTTCATCATCTCAATCAATTCATTCAGATGCTTCTCGTAGACGCCGCGCGGTGTCGTACCTTTTTTCCTGCATATCGATGCCGCCATGCCGATGACTTCGCCCATCATCCCGGTCGTGCGCATGACACGCACCGTCCCGAGTGCGACATGGGTGACGCTGATGTTCCTTCCGGCCATGAACAGGTTCTCGACGTTCTTCGAGTAGAGTGTCCTATACGGGATCGGATAGGGATTTATCTTCCTATGTACCGCTATCGAGCGGAATTCCTGTCCGGGGAAATCCTTTGAATTCTGCTCCTGCGGATAATGCAGGTCGATAGTCCAAGTAGTCACCACGCATGCGTCCGGGAAGGCTTTAGCGTCCTGGATGTCCTGCTGGCACAGGATCACATCACCCATCAGGCGGCGCGACTCCCTCTTGCCTGCGACATACGCGACCCAGGAAAGCTCGTTTTCCGCGAACTTCGCACGGTCGGAGAACTTGTTCTTGAGGAACGCCCAGTTGCCATACACGACGCGGAGCCCGTAGTCGCGGACGAACTCGAACTCGCTTATCTGGTCGTGGTTCATCCCGGTCTCCCAATCCCATTCGCCCATTTCAACCTTCTGCGCTGTGTGCTCGTTGAACTGGACGGCCCAGGGGCATTCCGGGAAATCCATCCTGCTGCTGCGCTTCTCCGAATACCACTGCACAGAAGATCCCATTGTCATCTTGTCGCCTTTCTCGGGCGCGATCGTCTCGCCGGTCTCCCCCCTGCCCTCGCGGCCCATCCTGAATTCGGCGCCTGCGAGAAATCCAAGCACACCGTCGCCGGTGCAGTCCACGAAAAGCGGCGCATTGAATTTCAGTTCACGGCCGCTGCGGATGTCCCTGCCGATCACAGCTGTTATTCTGCTTCCTTCCTTTTCCACGCCCGTGGCATGGACGTTCAGGAACAGGCTTATGTTCTTCTCCTTCTCCACCGCCTTCAGCTTCTTCCCGTCCTCGTATGTTTCCGCCGGCTGTGCGTTGCCCTGTTTCACAGGACCGATCTCCTTGACGATGCTTCCGAGCTTCGGATACGGCGGAAGATTTATCTTTCCGCCGAGATGCACGCGGACTTCCGAGCTGTTGTTTCCACCAAGTACAGGGCGGTCATGTACGAAGGCGACCTTAAGTCCGGCTCTCGCCGCAGAAATAGCCGCGCATTCGCCGGCGATTCCCCCTCCGGCAACTACAAGATCAAACGTACCCGTGTCATCCGGTCTTTCAGGCAGCCCCTGCGCCTTCTTCCTGAAGACAGCAAGCGCATCCGGCTCCTCCGGAGGTGCGAAATCCGCATCGGAGGAGAAGACTATCGCGTCGCAACGTCCGTCGAATCCGGTGAGATCGTGGAGCGCAAGCTTGACAGTCCTGCCCTTTATCTCCACCGATCCGCCTTCCTGCCAGTGCCAGTTTGCGCCTTCGGTGCCGAATACAGTTCCGAGAGCCTTGCCATCGACAAGGAGCTGGAATTTCCCGGGAGCGCCCGGCGCCTTCCACTGTGCTACCCAGTCTTTTGTGCGGACCCAGACTTTGTACTTTCCGGTCTCAGGAAAACTCACCGTGGTCGTCGCATCCTTGACACCCTTCCCAAGTCCGTGCGCAATGAGGTAAGGCGATCCCATCTGGTCCATGAACTGCTGGTCGAGCGCCCAACCGCCATAGTCGTTGAATGTTCCCGACTGTACAAATACAATTCCTTTTATCATGTCCATCTCCTTATGCTTGTTCTATCTTGTTAGCTGTATCCTTCAATATTTCATAATACTTGGGGATATTCCCATCTCCCATCCCGCCGGAAAAGGCCAACGCGGAATGCGGTGGATTCCCTACCGTGACCGCCAGGCTCGCATGCCCTTTTGCAGAACCAATTAATGCATATCCTTTTCTGCGGATCTCGCGAATATCCTTCAGCAGGGATTCCACCCCTTCAGGGAATCTGGTAATTTCACGTCCCTTGAAAAGGCTGCGGATCTCGCTGTCGGTGTTCAATGAAAGAAGCATCATGCCGATGCTGGAACCCGTCACAGGATAAAGTCCGATGCGTCCTAGCGCCTGCTCCACGCCCATGCCCGGTTCGGCATGGTAGAAATAGCTCACCTGGTCCCTCCAGAGCACGCCATAGGCGACGACGAGTCCGTATTTCTGGAGTGGCGCGAGGAACGGCAGTGATTTACGGATCAGGCCGGAGGCGAAGATGCTCTGGGCGGCGAGGACGTGCATCCCTGGCCCCGTCACATATTTCCTTGACGGTGTCTGGCTCGCTACACCGAGATGTGCGAGGGTCTTCAGGAGGCGGTGTACCCGTGTGGGTTCGAGGTCAAGCCTTCTTGCCAGTTCGCGGACGCCGACCGGCTCCTTGCAGACCGTAAGCGCCTGCAGGCAGGCAAGTCCGTCTATCAGGCTCTCGTTTGGTTGTGATGGCAACATGTTGCTATAATAGCATCACTATTGGGGCATGCAAGCAGGTTTCCTGTCTTTTTCTGAATTTTCTCCGTCAGGAAGCGCTATCAATGGACTAATCCCTGTCATATATTTTCAATCTCAATGCAACTAAACTATAAATTCCAATAAACCTAAACAGGAGATGACAATGAAGAGACTTGTGACAGTGCTCGCATTCGGAATCGCGATGGCGTCGTTCATCGCAATGGCCCAGGATGATGGAAAAGGCAGACAACACGGACAAGGCGGTGGACAGGGCGGCCAAGGCGGAGAAGGCAAACGCCCAATGCCTCCGATTATCGCGGCTCTTGACACCAATGGGGACGGCGTAATCGACGAGAAGGAACTGGCCAATGCAACGGCATCGCTAAAGAAGCTCGACAAGAACGGCGACGGCAAGCTCACCATGGACGAGATACGCCCCCCGCGTCCTGGCGGCGCAGAAGGTGAGAAGAAGGCAGAAGGCGACAAGAAGCCTGAAGCCCCCAAGAAGGCCGATGATCTCGACCTGAAGGCCCCTGAAGGCAAATAAGGATTTGCAATCGAAAAACGGCAGGCTTCAAAACCTGCCGTTTTTTTTATTTCCCCACCTGTTCGAAAAGCGCTTTGACATGGACGTAATAGCGTCCGGCGTCGCGGGGATCCACATATACTTCGACTTTCCTGCCGACAATCTGCGACCCGGGATCAAAACCCAGCGGAGCGGACATGAAATCCCTTGGAGTTCCACCGGGCGCACCTCCTGAACAGACTATCACATAGCTCGGGGCATCCCTGCCAGGAAGCTTCCTGATCTCACTGACCGCAGCATCAAGCCTGATCCCGAGCTTCCCCTCATAGAGCTCAGCATATGCCATCCTCTGTTCGAACTCCGGACCGAAGGTGCGGTCGCTTTCGGCAATCAGAAAAAATCCGCCAATCCCTGCCACAAGGAAGAGGAATCCAAACAGCGAGATGCAGAGCGGTCCCAGCCAGAACTGCTCGAAATCCGTGATCTGGGCGACAGATGGGTTTGCAGGATCATATACGATATTGACAACGGCCCCCTTCTCGTATTCCGCAGCCCCTGATCCCGTGCTGCCCCTGAAACGGTAGTTTCTGCCGTCTTTCGCAGTGAACTCAACCACGGGATAATAGGATGTGGAAGAGACAGACCGCCCATTCTCATTGCTCGTGGAGGTGCTCTCATATATCTCGACGACACTGCCTTTTGTCCGCAATCCTCCGCGGATCAGGGCAATCCTCTTTGCGCCCCAGGCAATCCCTGCAACAAACGCGGCGAGACCGAAGGCGCCAAAAAGAAGCAGGCAAGTCCATTTCATAGTCAGACTTTTGAATCCTATTTCCAGGAAGTGATGATCTTGAAGTAGTCGGTATTGTCTATGGCGCCCTTTGCAAACTCCTCGGAATTCATGCCCCAGACGTAGAGCGGCACATTCGCGCCGGAGTGCCCCTTGCTTTTCCATGCCACTTCAGGATATACGCCCTTGCCATTGTTCTTCACGACGGTCAATCCGCCTGTCTCATGGTCGGCGGTGACTATCACCAGCGTATCACTGCGGTCCTTGGCCCAGTCCATTACAACCTTCACAGCATTGGCGAACTCGACCGTCTCGCCAATGTTCTCCTCGATCTTGTTACCATGCCCGGCCTTGTCGACCAGCCCGCCCTCGATCATGATGAAGAATCCCTTTTCATTGTCCAGCAGCTTCAGGGATTTCGCAACCATCTGCGAAAGATGCGGGAGCTTGTCGAATTTCCCATTTTTCTCATAAGGAAGCACCCCGCCGCCGAAAAGCCCGGCCCAGTATTTTGAATCCGGAGAAAGCTTCTCCATCGTTTCAAGATCTGTCGATACGGCATATCCGGCCTCCTGCAGGAGCTTCGGATTCATCCCCTTGCATCCGCCGCCGAAAAGCAGGTTCGGATGCACATTCTTCATCATTTCATTGCTAAGCTCCTCCAGCTCCCCGCGTTTCCTGGCATGTCCGCCGAAACAGGCTGGCGTCGCATCATTGAGATAGCTGCTCGTGAGGATTCCCGTGAGCTTCCCCTTCTCCTTGAAGTATTCGACCATCGTCTTTAGATCCTTTCCGTCGCCCGGCACTGCAATACTGACAACCTGGTTGTTTACTTTGACTCCTGTCGACATGGCGGTCGCGGCCGCAGCGGAATCCGTGACATCGCTGTCCGCGGACTTGGTTGTGACTTCACCTTTTACCGGCAGCTGCTCGAAGCTCAGAGTCCCCTCCTGGCCGTTGAGATACATTCCAGCCGCCTTTACCTGTTCCTTGCCCATCCCGTCGCCTATCATGAAGATGATGTTCTTCGGCATCATTTTCTGCGCGGACGCAGAAAATGAAATCAGGACAAGCAACGCGAAACACAAGATTCTTCTCATTTATAAACTCAACCTTTCAAGTTAAATTGTCTTATCTCAAATTGCCTTCGGCGAATTCCCAGTTGACCAGCTTGTCCAGGAAGGCATTTATAAAATCGCCCCTGCGGTTCTGGTAGTCCAGGTAGTATGCATGTTCCCATACGTCGCAGGTGATCAGGGGATTCAGCTTGTCGCCCATGGGCACCTCGGCATTGGCCGTCTTCATTATCTTCAGATTGCCGCGGTCCTGCACAAGCCATACCCAGCCGCTGCCGAACTGGGCCAGTCCGGCGTCCACAAACTGCTTCTTGAATTCGGCATACGACCCGAACGAGCTTTTTATCATAACAAGCATCTTCCCCGCCGGTTCACCACCGCCTGCCGGTTTCATCGACTTCCAGAAGAAGCTGTGGTTCCATACCTGGGCGGCATTGTTGAAGATTGCAGACATCTCCGGTTTTCCTGCGCTTTCAAGAATAATCTCCTCCAGTCTTTTGTCCTTCAGCGGAGAATCCTTGAGGAGGGCGTTCAGCTTGTCGACATACCCCTTGTGATGCTTCCCGTAATGGAAGCCCATGGTCTTCGCGCTTATGACTGGCTCGAGCGCGTTCTCGGCGTATGGAAGCGCCGGCAGGGCAATCCCCTTTCCCGCCTCCTCTTCGGAAAAGAGAGCAGACATTGACAGCATTCCCGACAGCATGATGGAAAACACAAGAAGCTTCTTCATTGCCGATCCTCCATTTACAAGTTCCATTTGCCTTGAAAACTAGCCTGTGCAGGGGTATTTTTCAACTATTATGGAAACACAGAGAGAATCAAACCTTGCGCTGATCAGCATGATACTGGGGATATGCAGCATCTTCATGAATTTCTGCTGCTGCTGCGGATTCGTCGTCGCCATCCCTGCAATCATAATAGGCCATACCGCCCTCTATGACATCAGGCGCAACGGCTGCAGCGGCAGAAAAATGGCCCTCGTCGGGCTGTGGACGGGCTACCTGAGCATCCTGCTGCCGATAATTTTCATCCTCGGCTACTTCATCATCAGCCTGCTACTGCCTATTTCAGCTCTCTTCTCCTGAGGAAACAGAGAAGTTCATGTGCCGGACACTCCAGCGGAAACTGCTGTCCGGAGATCGCCGCAAGCCCCCGGAAAGCACTGGCCATATCAAGATCAGGAT
>CAZDNQ010000282.1:0-6437 GCA_964506605.1 uncultured Victivallis sp.
CTTCCGTTGAAAATTACGATGAGAAGTTCTCAGCCAGCGGGAAAGTGGTGGAATGCACGGTCAGCTTCACTCCGGAAAAGAACCGGAACTATGTTTTCAACAAGCTCATATCCGTATGGAGCAGCCGCGATGCGGGATTTCCATACGGCCTCATAATCAAGGAGAATCCCGGCATTGAAGTCGATCCAAAGGACGAAGCGGAGATCCTGGATTTCATAAGGGACAACAGCAGGAAGCACATGTCTTCGCTGTCCAAATCCAGCTGCGAAACACTGAAGAAGATGCATTCCGCGTTCATGGCGAAAGAATGGGACCGCATGGATGTCGAGATCAACGGGGATGACTCCGCCCAGCAGGGGATCAGATACTGCCTTTTTCAGCTTCTGAACACATACCGCGGAGGCGACGCCTACCTGAACATCGGCGCCAAGGGCATGACCGGCGAAGTATATGATGGACGCGCATTCTGGGATACGGAAAGCTACTGCGTCCCTTTCTACATCTATACAAATCCGCAGGCGGCGAAGCGCCTGCTTGAATTCCGGTTCAACACTCTTGGACAGGCCCGCGACCGCGCCAGCGAACTCCGCTACGACGGAGCCATATATCCCTTCACAACGATAGATGGCACCGAAGACTGTGTTGTCTGGGATCTTTCGTTCTCCGAGATACATATCAACGCCATAATCCCTTTCGCCATCTACCAGTACGCCAGGGCGACAGGCGACAACGAATATCTGTTCTCCAAGGGGGCCGAAGTCATAGTTGAACAGGCCCGCTTCTGGGCGTCACGCGCATGCTTCATCCCATACCGCAACGGATATGCACTGAACCGCGTCACCGGCCCGGACGAATGGCATATCTGGACCAACAACAATTTCTACACCAATTACATGGCGAAATGGGTCCTCGAATATGCGGCCCGGGTGGTGGACAGGATGTCCACGGAATCGCCTCCTGACCTCGATCTGCTTGCTGCAAAGATAAAACTGGATCCGGACGAGCTGATAGTCTGGCGCCGGATCGCCGACAAGATGATCCTGAACTACGATGAGAGCCTGGGGATATTCCCCCAGGACGACATGTTCCTGTCGATGGAGCCTTTTTCACGTGAACAACTCGATCCGGACAAGGACATACCTCTCGAGAGGCACTGGACAGTGGAGAAGTGGTACAAGACCGACATGGTGAAACAGCCTGATACTCTCCTTGCCATGTTCTTCCACCGGGAAAAATTCCCACTCGGGCAGAAGATTGACAACTATCGTTTCTATGAGCAGCGCACTACGCATTCCTCGTCCCTTTCACCGTGCATCCATTCAATACTCGCCTGCGACATCGGGCGCTATGACCAGGCGTACGCATATTATCTCTGGGCGTCACGGCTGGATCTCGACGATCTAAACAAGAGCGCGCATGAAGGCCTGCACATCTCCTCGATGGCCGGAAGCTGGACCAATATCGTATCAGGATTCGGAGGGATGCACGTGACCGATGAGCACATCTCCTTCAACCCGATACTGCCCGGGCAGTGGAAGGATTACTCGTTCAGGGTGACATACCAGGGAAGCATTATCCAGGTAAAGGTCGACGGGAGGAGCTCCAGCTACAGGGTCCTCCATGGGAAAGATGTAAGGGCGATGATAGGTGGGAGGGAATTCCTCGTCAGCGGAAAACCCCTTTCAGTCCCCCTCGACGGGAAATTCCTGGGCCGTCCAAGCCTGCAGGCGGTAATATTCGATCTTGACGGTGTCGTGGTCGACACGGCGAAGTATCACTTCCTGGCATGGAAGGATCTTGCCGACAGGGAGGGGATCTATTTCGACGAGAGGATAAATGAGCGGCTAAAGGGGGTCGGCCGCATGGACAGCCTCAGGATAATCCTGGAGAAGAGCGGACGTAAATATTCCGAGAAGGAGATGGCGGGCATGGCCGAGAGGAAGAACAAGTCCTACGTCAGGATGCTTGAAAATATTGCGCCCGGCGATCTGCTCCCTGGAATTGCAGAGCTGCTTGAGGATCTCAGGAAGCACAAGATCAGGATCGCCCTCTGCTCCGCCAGCAGGAACAGCCAGCTGATACTGGACAGGCTCAAGGTGGCGGAATTTTTCGATGCGATTGTGACAGGCGGCGACGTCAAGCTGTCAAAGCCGGATCCGGAGGGTGTTCTTCTTGCAGCTTCGAGGCTGAAGGTCAGACCGGAAGGCTGCGTGGTCATAGAAGATGCCCAGGCGGGCATAGCCGCGGCGCGGAACGCGGGGATGAAATGTCTTGGCATAGGCTACAAGATGGATCTCCACCAGGCTGATACAGTCCTGTCGTCGACAAGATATCTAGACCTCGGAAAAATAAAAATGCTTTACTGACACCACTGGAGCTGCCAATGAAATACGATCTGATAATCACTGAACTGAAAAACGACATAGTAAGGGGAAAATACGAACCCCAGTCGCGCCTGCCCACCCGGAACGAGCTGGCGAAGCGATTCTCCACCACCTTGGCGACAATGCAGAACGCCATGGACATCCTTTACAAGGACGGCTTCATAGACTCCCGCGGACGCGACGGCACCTTCGTTGTCGAAAATCCGCCGCATCTCTCACAGTACGGGATGTGCATCCCGGAACTTCCGTCAAACATGTATCTCTGGCACAGGCTTTGGACTGTGATCAATGGAGAGGCTGTGAAGATCAGGAAAAATCCCTCCAAGCGCATAGAGAATTATTACGGGATCACGGCTAATCCTGAGATCGGGGATTTCAAGAGACTCGTCGACGACATCGAGGAGCATCGCCTCACAGGTCTGATAATGTTCTGGCCCTCGGCGGAACTTCTTGAAAAACTCAGGAAATACGACATGCCCATCGTGCTGGTTGCAAGGCCGATCCCGTTGTTTCCGAAAATCTCAACGATATGGGTCGACTATCTTTCCATGATCGACAAGATGCTGTCATATCTGAAGAAGAGGAGGCGCAGGAGGATCGCGATAATCACAAACTCCGAGACGCCCCAGGAATACATGGATCATTTCAGGAGAAAGGTCTCCGACAATGGCATGACAACTCGGCCTGAATGGATCCATGGGGTCTGTCTCTGCCGGGACGCGCTGCCATGGTGTTCGTCCATATTCGACCTCATGATGAGCGGGAACCGCGAAATGCGTCCGGACGCGCTTGTGGTTCTGAACGAGAACATAACCCCCTACATATCCTCGGCCGTCTCAAGGTCCTCGTTGAGGATACCGAAGGACCTGGACATTGTCTCTCACTGCAATTTCCCGTTCGCCAGCACGAATGACCGCATACACAGGATCGGCTTCGACATCAATCTTATCCTGAACCGCTGCATAGACGAGATTGACAGCGCACGCAATGGAAATTCAAAAGGCGGTTATGAGGAAATTCCTGCTGTCGACGAAGATGATCTTGCGTAGTTCCCGGACTTCCAACAGGAAAAACCTCGTCATACGAGCGTCTGTCAAAATAAAATCCTGATTTTACCTTTTCCATCTTGACTTATATTATGTTATCCTATATTATAATACATGTTAATACAGGATCCCATATGAAATCATTATTAAAGACTGATCTTATAAGCGAGGCCATCCAGTCGCAGATAAGCAATGGCAGGCTGAAATCCGGCGACATGATCTATTCCGAATCCGAACTCATGTCCATCTACAACGTCAGCAGGATCACGGTCAGGAACGCCATCAGGGATTTGAAGTCCAAGGGCGTCCTTATGAGCGTCAAGGGAAAAGGAACCTTCGTCAACAGCGCAAGAAGGTTCGCAGAAGACAGGATCAACATCCAGATCATTGAGCCTTTTCTTTCCGGTCCCGGCAACTCTCCTGAATGGGGGGCCTCACTGGTCATTGACGAGCTTGAAAAAACTCTCAGGGCAAAAAACAAACACATAAACCTGAGCGTGTCTTTCACAAGAGGGGATGTTGATCTTGAAAGGGAGACCGTCAAGAGGGCGGCGGAAAGCAGGGATATCAATATTGTGGTTTTTGAACCTATCTGCAATTCAGTCCCGGAAGTGCTGAAGGAAACCATCAGTCCTCTTGTCGATTCCGGCAAGCTGTTTATCATAATGGAGCAGCCAACTTCACTGGACGTGAACAGCGTATATGAAGACGATCTTGCCGGTTCATTCATGGCTACATCTCATCTTGTCAGGATTGGGCATAAGGACATTCTCCACATCAATCTTGACTGCCCTTATCTTGAAAGACGCCTCATGGGCTACAGGAAGGCCCTGGTCGAAAACGGACTGCCCGTCAGGAAGAAGCTTGAATACAGGCATCCCGTCAGGATAGAAGACTCAAAGTACCAGCTTACTGACAGCACCTATGTCGACATAGGGTACAGGGCGGTCAAGGACACCTGCGGAAAAGTCCCCTATACTGCGATATTCGCATGCAATGATCTGGTGGCGGAAGGATGCAGAAAGGCGCTCTCCGAGATCGGGCTCAAAATCCCTGATGACATTTCTCTCGTCGGATATGACGACATGCCTTTCGCCAAAAACGCCGGTTTCCTTACTACTGTTGAAAGGCCTTTTGCAGATATCGGGAAAGCCGCTGCGAATTTTATTCTGAGGGACATAAGGGATTTCTCGAGGGTCAAATGCGAGAGGATCGGCGTTGAGCCAAGGATTGTGGAAAGGAAGTCGACGAGGAAGATTTAAATATTCCAGATCCGTATTGGAGGCATCATATGAAAATAAATCTCTTCACATTGATTGAACTTCTGGTGGCTGTGCCCGGCGTAGCTGAGAAACGCAATGCGTTTCAAGCGAAG
Organism: uncultured Victivallis sp.; assembly: GCA_964506605.1. GTDB lineage: Bacteria > Verrucomicrobiota > Lentisphaeria > Victivallales > GWF2-50-93 > GWF2-50-93. The sequence continues at coordinate 4,806 of CAZDNQ010000282.1, forward strand.
ACGAGAGCAGCTCGCTTCACTCTTATCGAGCTGCTCGTGGTGATTGCGATCATCGCAATCCTGGCGGCCCTGCTACTTCCAGCGCTCCAGAACGCCAGGGACATGGCGAAAAAGGCGATATGCCTGAGCAATGAGAAGCAGATCGGGATTGCGATCCTGAGCTATGCCGGGGAAAACGGCGAGTATTTCCCACCTTGGATGGTCAGCGGCGCCCTACCCTCCGGACTCGCCAACGGCAAGGTCGACTACATCGATCTCATATGCAGCCAGCTCGGATGGGACATGTCCGACACCGACAAGGACAGGCAGCTCTTCCAGAAAAGCTCCATAGGCCCCCATATCAACACCGCCAATCTCTTCGTATGCCCAGTCGATGAAACCAGGTTTCCAAACACTTATGGATACCTGAAGAACACCTATTCCCTCAACCACGGTAAGAAGAACCTGACCAACCGCGGACAGCTTGAGTCCGCCATCAGCTGGGCGATAACCGATCCCAATGACGCATCGATGAAACTGGGCGCTTCAAGGAAGTTGATGGAGGTCCGGAAGGCCTCCGACACCATCCTGGTCTCTGAACGGCCATCCACCTCCCAGAACCGCTTCGGCTTTTCACAGGACTGCTCCGCGCCCGGCCAGCAGGGCGATGGTGGACAAGGAGTGATGATCACCACAAAGACATTGCATGGCGGACTGGCGTCCGGAAATGCCGGCAGATGGGACTATCTCTTCTGCGACGGACATGCCGAGACACTGAGCCCGTTCGACACCATCAATCCCTCCTACCAGATAGACGCCCTGTACCGGAACAATCCATATGACACTTCCGGAATGTGGACGATTGATCCTGGAGATTAAAAAATAATTTCATATAACAAAAAGGGGCAATAAAACATGAATTGGAAAATCTTTATGCCAGGTATTTTCTCTGGAATTTCCATTTTGGGAACTTTAACCGCTGACGCTGCGGACCTTCCCGTCTCTGGAACAAAGGACAAGCCTGTAATCGTCCTCCAGCTCGGTTCCGAGAAAGAGGCTTCAAACGATCCTTCCAAGCTGGTATCCAACGGGGAAATCGTCTCCAATGAAGGAGCTGAATCCACTGCAACCGCGAAAAACGAGGTCAATGTTGTAAGGAAAGGCTTCGGAAAGACCAGCGCAGTCTTCCGTTTCAATCTTCCGGAAGGACATCCCTCCGGCGACTTCACCTTCTGGGCGCACTGGAAACAGGGCGGAGATCCGAACGCATGCATCCAGAAATTCGAAGTATGGGCCGGAGCTGACGCGGCCGCGCTCGAAATGCGGAATTCGCAGGATCTCAAGTCAAATGGATGGAACTACATCTGGGCCGACGGCAGGAATCTGACCCTCAAGCCTGAAGACAAAATTGTCGAAGTCCGCAACAGCGGAAACGGACATGACGCCAAGATCTTCGATGCCTTCCTTCTTGGCGGACCGCGCCCGCCGGAACCCATACCCGTCACCGGCACAAAGGAAAAGCCTGCGGTCGTGCTGGGATTCGGCAAGGAGCCGCTGCGCAAGCCCGGCGAAGATCCTTCAGTCCTCGCATATATCGGCAAGATCGTTTCAAGCGAGGGGGCCGACAGCGCGAACATCGGAGCCAGTGATGCA
>CAZDNQ010000283.1:0-6436 GCA_964506605.1 uncultured Victivallis sp.
CTGCCGCCGCCGCCTTCATCAGCCGTGACTTCCAGATCCTTGACAGCGACATGCTGAACATGCGCAGCGGATGGATCTTCCTCATGCGGTCGAGGGTGGCGTCGTCGACCTTCGTGTCCTCCTTGAGGAGCGTCTCGAAGAAGTCGAGGCAGGCCGGGCATGACGCCAGATGTTTCGGCATCTCCCAGAACTCGCCCCATGATTTCCGCGCCGTGGCAAGCTCATGGAGCTCGGCCAGCGAGAAATGCGATTCCCTGGCCTGGAGGAGCGCCTTGTTGTCCTCAAACCATTTCCTCGCCTCCGCAGAATCCTGCGGCGCCAGTTCGTCAAATCCCGGTTTTGCCGACTTCTCTTCCATCCTGCAAGGCCTCCTGTGGCAGTTGTATTTTCATTAGACAAGCGGATGCCCGGCGGATTTCGTACAGAGGGCAGGAAAGTTTCCTGAATTATTCCTTCTCTATCATCTTCCTCAGCTTGTCCAAGGCGCGGCGGCTCGTAGGGCCGATGCTGTTCATGGGCATGCCGGTGAGTTCGGATATCTCGCGGTAGCTGCGGTCCTGCAGGAAGAAGAGCCTGACGCAGGAACGCTCCTTCGGCGGAAGGGACTCGAGGGCAAGGGAGATTTCGCTGTCGCCCGGAGGAGGATCGTTGTGCACTTCCGGAGCCACCATCATTTCCGGAGCTTCCTCGCCGTCCATAGGCACAAGGGGATCCGATCCGCGCTTGCGCATCATGTCTATGCAGCGGTTGCGGACCAGCACATGGAGGAGCGGAAGTATCTCGCAGCGTTCCAGGCAGCTGCGCAGGAGCTTCTTGTCGTTTGCGAGCAGATCGCGCCAGACGGCGGTGACGGCGTCCTCGGTGTCATGCACCGAAGCATGGCGCCCGTGCCGGAAGAAGGTGTTTCTGGCGAGGCCGAGGAGCAGGCCGGCATGCGAATCGACAAGTTCGCACCAGGCGTCGTGGTCGTCATCGATGAGGCGCCGCAGGATGTCCCTGGTACCGTCCCTGTCCTTTCCGGAAGGAGTGCTATGGTAGTTCTTCTGGTTTGGCATGACACCGTCTGAGCTGGTTGATTGCCGTTAATATATTGACTGAAGCTGTAAAAACTAGCACGGGGAGCCCCGACACTAATTCTCCCCTGCATAATTAACGCAAAGGCGCAATGCCGCAGGGAAGAATTCCTAAAGTGCCGTATGGATTCCCGCTCCGCTTTTCCTCCGGTTTCAGAATCTTTGCGGCTTTGCGCCTCTGCGTTGATAAATATTGCCGCATCACAGTTGACTGAAGGGGGTTGCATTTGTTCCAGTCATCTGTAATTTAACAGGATGGACACGATAATAAAAAACCTGGAGACCATCTGCACCGAGGCGGAGAAGTCCGCCAAGGCATCCAACTGGGACGCCATCGGACAGTTTTTCACCGATTCCGCGCAGAAGTGGGAATCCCTAGCGCCAGACGGTGCGCACCCGGAGCTGAGGAAGCGTTTCGACGACGCCCGCACCGAATTCAACACCCGTCTGGAGCATGATGTACTGCGCAGGGCGAGGATTGCAGAGCGCGAAGCCCTATGCGCTGAACTCGAGAAATATGCCTCGTCCGACAACATTGCGGAATTCGCAGACCGGATGAAGGAGATCGAAAATACCTGGAAGAACCTCCCCCCTCTGCAGCAGCAGTACCTTGAGATCCTGCAGGCCCGCTTCGTGAAGGCCGCGCACGCGTTCTCCAGCGGAATCGAGATCCAGCGCGAGGAACAGTCGCTCAAGAACGAGCGGATGCCGGAGATCGAACGCCTCTGCATGAAGGCCGAGGACCTTGCCGACACCACCGAATGGGCCCCGGCCGAGAAGGAGATCAAGGAAGTCCGCAGGAAATGGCTGCGCGCCGTCGCCGGCATAAAGGGGCTGGAGCAGTTCCATGCGCGCTTCGACAAGGCGCTGGCCGACTTCGAAAGGCGCAGGGACGAGCTTGCCGCCCTGCTCGCGGCCGAGACAAAGCTGCTCACTGAGCTGTGCGCCGAAATGGAGACCTGCCTGAAGGCGGAGAACCCGAAGTCGATGATCAACAAGGTAAAGGAGCTCAAGGAGCGCTGGAAGCTCTCCGAGATAAGGGACCCGGTCAAGGAGGAGCTCCAGAAGAATTTCAGGATCATGCTCAACTCCTATCACAGGAAGATCAACGAGATATTCGAGGAGGAGGACTGGAGCAGGTGGGAGAACTACACCATGAAGCTCGGTCTCTGCGAGAAGGCCGACAAGCTCTCACTCGAACCGAGTTTCAACCTGCGCTTCAAGCTGCTCAAGGGCCTCCAGGACGAATGGAAGCGCATCGGCGCCGTGCCGAGGGAGAAGTCCGAGGAGCTATGGGACAGGTTCCACAAGAGCTGCGAGGGCACGTATCTTGCGTGCAGGGAGTTCTTCGACGAACAGGGCAGGAAACGCGCCGAGAACCTGGCGAAGAAGATCTCCTTCTGCGAGCAGGCCGAGGCCATACAGGCGTCGGAGGAATGGGAGAAGACCGCTGAGAAGCTGAAGGCGATGCAGGCCGAATGGTTCACCACCGGACAGGTCACGAAAGGCAAGGAGGAGGAGACGTTCCAACGCTTCAGGAAGGCGTGCAACGCATTTTTCGAACGCCGCAAGGCCCATTACGACGAACTGCACAAGGTCCGCGCTGAGAACAGGAAGATCAAGGTGTCGCTCTGCGAGGAGGCCGAAGCCCTGCTCGGAGTTGCCGACCCCATGCAGTCCATCAATACCGCGATGGAGCTCCGCAAGAAATGGAAGAATGCGCCGCACGCAGGCTGGAAGGACGAACACGCGCTCTGGGAGAGGTTTGATTCCGCGCTCAACAAATTCTTTGAGAAGATCGATCAGTTCAGGGGCGGAAATCTCCAGAGGAAGCAGGAGATAAGCGCCGAGATCGAGAGGCTGGCAAATTCCCCGGAGCTTGCCACCGACTGCGAAAAGGTCGCCGACCAGGCCAGGAAACTCGACGACGAATGGTGCAAGATCGGGCCTTCGCCCAGGGACAAGGGACGCGATGTAGAGGAGAAGTACAGTTCCGTCCTGCGCCTGTTCGAAGGAAAATACCGCGAAGCCCAGCGCTCGCTGCAGAAGACTTTCGAGTTGAACGTGAACGCCAAGGAGGCGGTCCTGGTGGAAATTGCGGGTTTCGCATCGGGCGCTCCGGAAGCCGACAAGATCGGCGAAGCGGCCTCCGCATTCGAGGCGAAATGGAATTCGGTCGGGCCTGTAGTCAAGGAGAAGGCCGCCGGACTCGATGCGAGGTTCGCAGAAATGCTTACCGCGCTGAAGAACAACGACAAGGACTATTTCAACGCCGTCTCAAAGAAGCAGAAGGAGAACCTGAAGACCAAGAAGGAGCTCTGCGTCAAGCTCGAACAGCTGGCGGGCGCACCATCCTCCGACGAGGTCAAGCCTGATACCGGAGTGTCAGTCGACCTGATAAAGGAACTGCAGCTGGCGATTGAGAGCAACTTCGGGAAGGCCGCGGACGGCAGGCTGGAGAACCCGCGCGAAGCGCAGGACCGTTTCGACAAGATCCGTAAGCAGTGGGACAAGACCGGACCTGTCCCCGCCGAAGACCGCGAGAAGCTCGAGAAGCGGTTCCAGGAAGCCTGCAACTCCTTCAATAAGAAGTATAGAAGAAGGTAATGCTGCACCCGCTCCGTTACGTTACTGGGGCAATGAACATCGAACATCCAACTTCGAACTTCCAACATCGAACGAAATCCCGATCCAATCCAAACTCCCAATTACCAGCTCCATCCATCCCCTACACCTTCTTAGGTTTCACCCATTTGCCGGTGGCGGCACCATTGTAGAGGGATTCCATCACGGCGCTTCTTGCCGCGGCTTCCGCAGCAGTCACCAGAGGGACATCCGGCTTGCCGTTCACCGCATCCAGGAACAGGTCGAAGGCGTGCGGCCAGGCGGCTGGAAGCTGAGTCCAGGGCTGCTTGCCGTCGGCTCCGGGCACATGGCTGCTCTGGAAGAAGAGCTGGTCGTTCACGACATATGCCTGGCCTTCGGTACCGCTGATCTGGAGTTTCACCGGATCAGCAATATCGACCCAGCCGGCCGCCATTGTCGCGCGGACTCCGTTCTCAAACTCCATGATCCCCTCCCCCGACTCGTCGCAGTCTCCATAGCGCCCAGTAACAACCTGTATCGAGGCGGTCGCCTTTGATACATCCCCGAAAATCCACATCAGGATGTCGAGGACATGCGTGCCGAGATCGCCATATGCGCCGCAGCCCGCGATCGAAGGGTCGGCCATCCAGCGCCATTCGGTATCGAACCATCCACCGAGGGAGCCCTTGTGGCAGTTGCTGTGGCGTGCACGGGTGATCTTCCCGAACCATCCCTTCTGCACGGCTTCGCGCAGGAACTGGTGGACAGGGCTTCCGCGCATGAAGTATCCGGTCTGGAACTTGACTTTGGACTTCTCGATCGCCTTGAGCATCTTCTTCGAGTCAGCTGTCCCCATACCGAGAGGTTTCTCCACGAACATATGTTTCTTAGCGGCGGCGGCGGCAAGGACGAGAGGTTCGTGCCGGTTCGTCTCCGAGCATATCACCACGGCGCCGATGTCCTTGCTGCTACAGATTTCAGCGACATCTGCAACGACAGGGGCGCCGAGTTCGTCGGCATTCTTCTTCGCCCTGGCGGCGTCATGGTCCCAGACGGCTACGACCTTCACGTCCGTACGTGCCTTGATGCGTTTTATGAAGCCGGGGGTATGGATGTGGGCGCAGCCGACAAGCGCGAGATTTGTCATTTCAAACTCCTTTTGATTGTTTGAAGAAGCAGGTATTCAAATAATATCCATCAGCAATCCGTAAAAACAAATCATTTGAAAATCCCGTAAATCCTGTTATCCTGTCTACTGAGGGAACCTCTAAAAATTCACAATTGGCGCGTTGCGGAAGATTTTTGGAAGCTCAAAAAGAATTTCTGACTGAAGCGTATCCAGGGCGATACGCCGAAGGAAAAACATTCTTCTTTGAGCCAAAAAGATCCGCAACCCGAAGGGCAAAAGATACTTATGTATTCTGGCTTCGTAAAACCCCTGCTCACATACCGCCCTCGGGTATGCTCGCAAGGCTTTTCCTTGCCATCTCTCCATAATTTACTTTTGCGAGCCATTTGTCAATTTATAGAGGTTCCCTTAATTTAAAAGCGTGAGTAAGGTATGCCTGACAAACGACAGCATCGCGGCGCGCATCCCGAGGACAGGGATCTGTTTGCACCTATCCAGCTCCCGCGGATCCGGCAGGCGGTCGGCGAGATGTCATGGCTGCTCTCCAGAAACTATTCCATCAAGTCGTCGCTCAAACTCGTAGGCGATCACCATCTCCTGTGTGAAAGACAGAGGTCCGCCCTGCAGAAGGCCGCCTGTTCCGACAGCCAGCAGGAGGAACGGCTGAGGAAGAACCAGGACGTGGCTTCTATTTCCGGAAACAACATTCTCATCGACGGGTTCAATCTGATCATCACTATTGAAGCAGCATTGTCCGGGGCTCCAATACTGCTCTGCCGCGACGGATGCCTCAGAGACCTCTCAAGCGTGCACGGTTCATACCGGTCGGTCGAGGAGACAGAGGAAGCCATCATGCTTGCCGGAAGGTTCCTGACTGCGAAAAAGCCCGCTTCCGTGAAATGGCTCCTCGACAGCCCGATCTCCAACAGCGGAAAACTGGCGCACAGGATAACCGACATCGCAATTCAGAACAACTGGCCGTGGTCGGTGGAGCTTGTGAACAGCCCTGACTACCTTCTCTCGAAATCAGAGGATATCGTGGTCACATCCGACTCCGCCGTACTCGACAATACCCGTAGATGGCTCAACCTTGCAGACATCCTGGTAAAAACATACATACCCGGTTCCTGGGTTATAGATCTAGGTTGCAATTTAAAGGCTTGATGAGTTTTTATGTCAGGCAATCGCCTGATCTTGGACTGCGGTGATTCATCACCGCCTTGATTCGCGAAATTCATTTCGCGGATTTTTGACGGAATTAATTCAGTCATTTATGATAGAACATCGATACAGATGACATACTTATTATATCCTCAGGAAACAAGACAGGAGATAACTCATGAAGAGCATCATCAACATCACATGCCGTAGAAGACATGCCTGCGCCTACATGGCGGCAGACGCAAAGACCGACAGGCATGAGGCGGTGATATTGATACATGGCCTGATCCGCAGTTCGTTCAGCATGGTCTCGCCTGCGGCATATCTGCGGAAGAAAGGCTATTCTGTCTTTGTCTACGACTATTATTCCACCCGCCATCCCATCAGCCGGCACGCGGAGGATTTCCGAAAGGTGCTCGCAAGGATCCTTGACGATGATTTCGACAAGGTCCATCTGGTGACGCACAGCATGGGCGGGATAATTGCG
>CAZDNQ010000284.1:0-6433 GCA_964506605.1 uncultured Victivallis sp.
AATGTAAATTCCCCGGCGGCTGCAAAGACTGAGCTTCTCTGTGATTCTCCATGCGCCGTTGGACTTGTGTTCCGCAAGTGGGACCGTTTCATGAAACTTGATGTGAGCGCGGAAAAAAGCACTGATATCCAGGGGAATCCGCTTAATTTCCGCTGGGTCCTGCTGCAGGGAATTACCGAACGCGTCAGGATAGAACCTTATGATAACGGGAGGAAGGCAAAAATCTCGGTTGGATGGCATGACAGGTTCCCGGTCCAGCCGGGAAGCGCCATCCAGTCAAACCGTGTCGACATAGGCGTGTTCGCTGGAAATGGAAAAAGCTGGTCGGTGCCTGCAATCATTTCGGTGTTCTGCCCTGACAACGAACTGCGTACTTATGACGAATATGATCGGCTGGTAGATATCCAATATGCCGCGATGGACACGTCTATAGGATTTGATACGCAGTGCGTCATACCTGCCGAAGGAGTTGCGCCGTACGATATCCGTGACTGGAGAAAATTAATAAGCATGGTCACTTTATCCGATGGCCTTTGCGGAAAGTTAAGTGCAAAGACTTTTACACAGGATGAACGGGATGCATTGACTGCGGCATCTGCGAAACTCGCAGCGCTTGCCACAGAACTGGAAGCTGAGAAGATCAAGAAGGCCGATGGGAAGTCACTCGATTCACGTTGGAAGGCTTCCAAGCAGGAGTCTGAGAGGCTAAGCCGTCCGCTCCTTGAAAAGGTTCCCCAGCTCAATGGATCCGTCAAGGAACGCCTTGAGGGAATGTTGAATGCCTGGCAGGAAGAGCCTTCGTGGTACTTGGACAACAGGGCTCTTTTCGACGAGGCGTTAGACAAGACGTCTAAGGAAGACCAGGACAAGATAATTGAGGCCCGCAGTAATCTTGTGAAGCTTGGGATCTACATGCCCGACGGTGATTCATGGAAGCTGCATTCCCTGCGGCGAGGGGACGGTTCGGAGTCCGACAGGCTGACGTTTGCTGAAAGGCAGGAGCTGAGGAAATTCCATCTCCTGCTTGAAACCGGACTGGTGCTACCGGGGATTCTAGTTAGGGAGCCGAAGTTCAACTGGACGGATTTCCGTCTGTTGCATTCAAAGCCGGAATGGCTTGACATGGAATACTATTCCGGTTCGCTGAGACCATATTCCGTCAAGACACGGAACGTATCTTCTCCACCGGCGCCCCAGCAGTTGGAAAACCCGTAATATCCTCTTTTCGCCTAATTTGAAAAAAAGCTGGATCTCTGCTTGCAATTTTTGGCAATACTAATTATAATAACCAATAAATAGTATTGCAAAGCCGGTCATTATCTGGAGGATGCGATGGTGAAGGAAACTGCAGGGTCAAGGAAACAGCGCCGCAGGACCGCAACTAAGCGCGACGAGATAATATCGTTTTACAGAGGAAAGATCCTTTCCGGATCATTGGCGTCTGGCGAACAGCTCCCGACACACGAGGAGGTCAGGCTGAAGTTCAAGACCGGCTCGGTGACAGTCCAGAAGGCCTTTGATATCCTCGCCGAACAGGGGTTCGTGAACACAATCCCTGGGCATCTGTCCGTCGTCTCAGAAAAGCTTCCCAGCAGCAGCAGGATCGCAGTTGTCATTCCTGGTTCGGATAATCTTCTTGAAAACAGGTTTTTCATGTCACTGTTTAACATGGTGAAGAAGAAGCAGGTGCACTCGGAATATGATTTCGAGCCTTATCTGATAAATCTCATGCGCGGAGAAGCAGACGATGATGATTCGTTCAGGCTGAGCAGGGATGCAAGCTCAAATGCCTTGAAAGGAGTCGTCCTTGCAACTACGCCGACCATCGAGGATAGAGAACTTAAGCGAATACAGAAGACGTGTCCGATAGTTCTGCTGAGGAGTGATCCTGCAGACTATTCTCTCACCTCATGTCTTTTCATAGACCACTACGGCTCGTTCTTTGAAAAGTCGGTGGAGTTGGCCAAGGCGTCCGGGCGCAGGCAGGTGGCGCTTTTCCTGAACGGGACGATTTCGGATAAGAACATCGGCAAGATTTTGAAGCTCATTGCGGACAGCAATCTCGAGATCCGTCCCGAATGGCTGCACGGGTTTGATATTTCACAGCCGAAATGGGCCGCCAATGTGGCGGGCCTGCTGTTCTCTCAGGAAAAGTCAAAACGTCCGGACACGCTTTTCATTATGGATGACAACCTTGTCGAGGATGTGTCAGCTGCGTTGAAGAATATCGCAGGATTGTCCCCGGATGAACTCCTGGTTGTGGCGCACGCGAATTATCCTGAGATAACAAAGTCGCACTTTCCTGCGAAACGTGTCGGGTTTGATGTTTTGGAGATTCTTGAGAAGAGCGGAATGATGATCGACAGGCTCAGGCAGAAGCCTGGCAGAAGACTCACTGAAAGCGTGAAAGCCGTGCATATTTCAGATGGCAACACTTCCCAATGTATAAGCAAGGAGGAAAAATGAAAGGAATCAAACATGGCTCAAGGATGCCTGATTCCAGATGCAGGGTTCTGGAGGAGATTCTTGGAACTGACAGTCCTCGAAAAACTGTATCCTGCCAGCATCCGGCATCGTTGTTTACGCTGATTGAATTACTAGTCGTGATTGCGATCATCGCAATTCTGGCGGCTATGCTGCTGCCGGCGCTGAAGAACGCAAAGGACAAGGCGTGCGAGATCCTCTGCGTGAGCAATGAGAAGCAGATAACCCTTTCAGTGATCTCTTTCGCTGACGACCATAACGGCCGCACTCCAGGATCCGCCTATACCGGAGGGAACGGCATCGGACAGCTGATCCCCCTCGACTCAGCAACTGTTGCCCCGGACAGCTTGCTGGTCGCCAACAAATATCTCCCTTCCAACGCTGTTTTCGCCTGTCCTGTCATGATAAGGAGAGGCTCGGAGCTCTTCACCTTCTTCAACAACTGGGTTGGCTGGACAAAGTGCTATTTCTACGGTTCCAATCTTTATTTTACCGGGAACGCTTTGCATGTTGACGGCTCAGGGGTCGGCACCTGGACTGCCGCGAACCCCCCGATGGAAGGACAATATATGCCGCCGATATCAAATGTAAGAAACCCGGCAACCGTACTTCTGATGTCCGACCGTATCATGTTTGCCGATTACCTCGACCTAGGAGACATAGCGTTTCCCGGATATGCCACATCATGTATCGGCGGGGGCTCGCATCAGAACGGAAGATTGGCGGCGTGCGGATGGGCTGACGGGCACGCATCTCAGGAAAAAGTAATTCCGCATGCCAACTGGGCTCCGCCCCTCTATGCAGCCTATATCCCTTCGGATAAATGATAGATGTTTTCTGATAGGAATAAAATGAAACAGCAGATGAGAGATCGGGCCGTGGGAGTGAAGAATGTTTTGCGCTTCACGCTCATCCAGAAGAAATGACAGACATTTACGAATGCATATAATTTGAGGGGTATGACATGGAATTGATAATTCGCGAAGGTGCGGTTTGTTGTGCTTCAGAATTGCCCATGCCGGCAAGGGTAGTTAAGCGAATGCCGGTAATTGCTTCACTGGTCTTCATCTGTTCTGTGCTATCATTCTTTCCTATGTCCGCCATGGAACTCGCCGACGGCTGGAACGCAATTGATTCCGGCGGCGTCGGACTTCTGTGGGACATTTCGTTTTCAGATGAGCAGAACGGATGGGCCTGCGGAATTCGCTCGATTTCAAAGACAAGCAACAGCGGACGCAGCTGGAAGAACTTCTGTCAGGAAAAGGACGCCTTCTGGTTCAACAGCGTCGCCGCCTTGGACGCGCAGTCAGCAGTTGTTGCAGGTTTCGCATATGGTCGGCAGGCGCCGGGACTTATCCTCCTGACAAAGGACGGAGGGGGAACCTGGACAAATGTTCTTGTTGGTGCTTCAAAAGATGAGCAGTTTGCTTCGGTCAGGTTCATGCCGGACCGCAAGACAGGTTTTGTGGTTTCCACTGCGCGCGGGCTTCTCAGGACTGATGATGGAGGAAAGACCTGGGTTCCGAATTCACCGCCTCCGCCTGACTCGCAAAGGGCATGGATCGCGTCGGCCTGCATTGTTTCCTTGGTCGGGGAAAACTTCATCGCAGTTCCTTCCGGTCCTGACGGTCTTGCGCTAAGCGAAGATTGCGGAAAGACTTGGAAAACGTTTCCCATGAACATGAATGCCGACAGGAAGCACGATATGATTACCAGGGTATATTTCAGTACAATTAAGAAGGGATGGGTGTCATTCCTCGACGGATATACAGCCGAGACTGAAGACGGCGGCACAAGCTGGAACGTCTGCAAGGCGCCCGGCAAAGTCTTCATCCAGGACGGAGCCAAAGGGTGGGCCGTAACTCAACTGGACGTTTTCCAGACGGAAGATGCCGGACATCGCTGGGGTGAACCGCTGAGGCTTGGCAGCAATGACTTCAAGCTGACTTCGATGACATTCACAAAGAACAAGGTTTTTCTGATCGGGGGCAATGAGGGGACAGGGAACGCGTTTTTGCTTGCGCGTTCGCTGGTGCCAGCGGCGGAGGACAATGCCGACAAGGGAGTGATACCGATCAAGTTCCAGGCTCCGTCAGACGGTTTTGCCACGATACAGATTGTGGACGGGAAGGGGAATGTCGTGCAGAACGTGGTTGCCGGGAAGCCAGTCAAGGCGGGTGCCAACACGGTGTGGTGGGATCTCGGGACGCTTGACGAGTTCTGGCCGCCTTTCAGGAGGAGCAAGCCGTTTCTCTACGAACCTCCGGCGGATGCGCAAAAGGTCGCTGCAGCGGGGACGTACACATGGCGTGGAATATGGAGCCCGGCGCTCGAGCTTGACTACAGATATTCATTTTGTCCGCTGATGCGGAACGGGGTGGCCTGGCTTTCCGAGGACAGGAAGGGAGGCTGGCTCGCGGACCATGAACCGCCGAGGACGATGATAAGGAATGGCGATTCCATGTGGATAGGCTGTTTCAATGAGGAGGGCAATACACTGATCCAGACCGATCTTGAGATGCGAAAGCAGTGGGGCACGCAGAATATCCAGCTTGCCTGTCCGAGAGTCCTTGCTGCAGATGGAGATTCAGTTTATTTCTTCGCGCATGGCGGCTGGCTTGCGTTCGCCAGCCAGAGCGCCGCGCTTGTGCAGGTGAACAATGTGACACGGGTCGGCAGAAGGCTTTTCACTGCCGGTGTTGAAGACATGGCGAAGCAGGGCAAGGAACTGGCTGGCGTTGAAGGGAGACATATTCCAAATCAGCCGGCCAATGCGAAGCAGAGCGGAGATCTGAGCGGTATTGAAGGCCTTGCCGTAATTGGCAGGCAGGCTTTCCTTTCCGACAGGACCGGCAGCAGGATACTGGTTCTCGACCTGTCTGAAAATCTGGAAGGGAAGAACGAATCGCTCAAGATAGTAAAGGAAATCAAGATCGACAATCCTGGCCGCATGCGTCCGTGTGCCGATGGCAGGCTTGCTGTAGTTTCCGGAAAAAGTGTCGTGCTCCTTGATACGGCAACGGATAAGGTTGTGCCGGTGATTAAGGGCTTGGAAAACCCACTGGGCCTGGCCCTGGACAAGGACGGGAACATTTATGTCGGTGAGATGGCGCCGGCCCATGTGGTCAAGGTTTTCGACAAAACCGGAAAACAGCTCCGCGTTATCGGTAAAAAAGGCGGACACCTGATCGGCAAGTTTGATCCGGACCGGCTGGAATCACCGTCGGAAGTCGAAGTTGATTCAAAGGGCAATGTCTGGGTCTGCGAGCTGAATCAGGATCTCAAACGGGTCAGCGTCTGGGATTCCGCCGGACATTGCATCAACCAGGTTGTCGGACCGACAGAATACGGTGGCGGAGGATCGCTTGATCCCAGGGATGAGAACCGCGCCTTCCTCGCAGGCAAGGAATATCGCCGTGACCCGAAGACGGGTGAATTCAGACTCGAGAAGATCGTCTGGAGATATGACGACAAGCGCTACGACAGCTTCGTGGAGAAGCGTCCTCACAATTTCAACGGTCCGTCCCCGGAATATCCCTTCTGGAAGGACGGTAGGCTTTTCTTCAGCCTGTGGGGTGCGTATTCCATGGGTGAGATTACCGTGCTATGGGTTTATTCTGGCGATGAAGTGCGTCCGGTCGCCTCTGTCGGCGCCCCTCCGAAATGGCTGAAGGAAAGATTCGGCAGAAAGGATGCCGACGCGAAGTCCTTTGCATGGACGGACCGCAACGACGATGGCAAGGTCCAGACGGAAGAAGTAGTCTTCAGCAGTTTTGATCTTGGCAGCGCGGTATGGGGTGTGAGGATGAACCAGGATTTCTCGGTTGCTTTTGCAGCACCTTCCGGACCGGTCGGAATTTCATTCTGCAAGGTCGCGGAGATTACTGACAAGGGTTACCCGGTCTACAAGCTGCCGTCCGGGTATGCCATGGCGGGATTCCAGGCCAAC
>CAZDNQ010000285.1:0-6433 GCA_964506605.1 uncultured Victivallis sp.
CGCCGGTGGTGGTGTCGTCCCAGAAGGACTGTGCTCCGCGCACGGCGTAGAGGGTGGCCGCCATGCCGATGGCGCCGTTGGGTGCTGCTTTCTGTGAGGCGAAGAATTTCTTCACAGGGTCTTTGACGTCACCGCTGCCGGCAAGTTCGGCACCTGCGGTGATCTGCTTGCCGACTTCTACGCCGGTGTAGACGACACGGCTGGGCCAGGCGACGCTTATGGTCATCGCGGAGTCGAGGTATTTTTCGTCGTAAGCGAAGTCGGCCCCGCGTGGGAATTGTCCGCCTGCGATGGAGAGGAGCTTCACTTTTTGGGCGACCAGTTCACGGCCGGTGAGAGGGCTGATGTCATCCCCCTTTGTGGTGAGGAGGCTGGCCAGGGCGTTTTGGTTGCCGGTGCAGATTATGGTGACGCTTTTGTCCGGCTGGGCGGCGAGGAGCTTGCGGTAGAGCATTACGGATTCGGGGAGATTCGCACCCTTGATATCGTTGGGGAAGGAGGCCGAGATGCCTTTCACGGTTTCGCTGGGGTTGATCCAGCCGGCCTTCGCCATCATGGCGAGTGGAACATCAGGGCGTCCGTGGTAGGTGTTGATGGCGTCGATGGCGTTCAGGGGTTCGTTTGAGCGTCCGGGATAGTTACAGCCGAGGAGTTTGACTTCACCTTTGTCCGCCATGGCGTGGAGCATGGCGAGTGCGCCTGCTTCATCCGCGTTGGCGAGGGTTGTGTCGAGGATGACGTTGGCGGCACCGGAGGCGGCTGCGGTAGGAGCGGCCGGTTTTTGGGCAAGGAGGGCGTCGATGGCGGCTGTCACCTCGGCGGCCGGCTTCTTCAGCTTGAGGTAGGTCTGGTCGCGAGTGGTGCTTTTGGTTTCCCAGTGGTGGATGTAACCGGGGATATCCTTCGAGGGCACTACGCAATAGTAGCCGGGGGTGTTGCTGAGTTCCCAGTAGTCGGACGGGCCGCGCACGGCGACGAGGACGGAGGTGAGATCCCAGCTCTGGCGTTGTCCACCGTAGGCTTTGTAGGCGGCGTGAATTGGACTTCCAGCGGGAATCTTGACGCGGCTGGGACCGGTGGTGATGGCACTGCCTATTTCTAAACCGCTCCATATGACGGGGGTAGGCCATTCAAGAGCCGCGGCCATGCCGCCGCCGAGGTCGCAGCCGAGGTTGAATTCGCCGCCTTCGGGGAATTTTCCACCCATGAGGGAGAGGAGTTTTACTTTCTTCTCCACGAGTTCCCGGCCGCTGAGCGGACTGGAGCTGTCCAGTTTGCTGGCGAGGAGGTATTTGATGCTGGTTGCCGGCCCGACGGATACGATGGTGACGCTTTTATCCGGCTGGGCGGCGAGGACTTTGCGGTAGAGGTCGATGGCTTCGGGGATGTCGTCGATCTTTTTGTCGAACGTGTCGTTGGGATATTCCTTGCCCAGTGTGTTGGTGTAGTTTTTTTCCCCGGCGAAATAGATCCCTTTCTTGCCGATGCCGATGGGTATGTCGGGCCGTCCATAGTAGGTGTTGATGGCGTCGATGACGGCGGCGGGGCCCGTCTTGGGTTCATCCTTGCGCATCTTCCACATCATGCAGGCGAGAATGTTGGCTTCACCCTTGTCCGCCAAGGCATGCAATACTGCCAGCGCGCCGGCATCATCGCAGTCATTTCCCATGTCGGTGTCGAATATTATGTTTTCCACCGCCATGCTGGAACTGGCTGCCGTCAGAAGCATGGCAAGCACCGGGAAGAGAATCAGTCTGGACATTTTTCTCATAAGCAACTCCTTGTTGATATCAGTATATAGATTCATTATCGTCCCATGATAGTCTCAATATTTTAATTCTCTGGTTTGGGCTCCGGTTCCACTATGCCGAGAGCATCTCCTCGGCGATGCCAGTACTTCTCCCTTGCTTGTCAACGATACCGAATTCCTCCTTGTAGTCCCAGTTCGCCCATGCAATACCATGCTCATTGAAGACCGAAATTATATCACGGTACCAGGCGAGTCGCACAGGCTGGGGAGCGAGATCTATTACTCCGAATTCACCGCAGTAGAGTGGGTGTCCGGTTCTTTTCGCCACCAGCAGGGGTTTTTCCATGTCGGCAACCATTTCACTTCTGTCATAGTGCCTGTTGATTTCATCAAGCTTCAGGTTGACCAGACGACTGCCTTCGGGCATGATCACGTCGCGGATGTTCTTATCCGGTATCGGACGCCCCGGATACTGGACCGGCCCTTTGTACAGCTTTCCCTCCGGACACCACCACGCGCAATGATGGGTGATGAGCATAGGATAATAGAAATGGAATGTCAGGATCAGGCTCATGTCGTCCGGCACCTCCAGCTGCTCGAATGTCGTCACTGAATTCCACCTGTTGGAACCAAGGATTATGGTCCGGTCAGATTCTTTTTCACGGATCGCTTTGAGCGCCAGCATGGCGACGCGGTTCCAGTCCTGCGAGTTCGCCGCCACAGGCTCGTTCATCAGTTCATATGCAACCTGGCCGTTTGAACGTGTGCCGAGGCGTCTTGAAAGCTGTCTCCAGAATTCTGCGAACTTCGCAGCTTTTGCAGGATCAGTGAAGAGTTCCGGCTCCTTCGCCTGGTTGAAGAAATGGCTTCTCAGTATATGTAGATCGACAACGGCCTTCATCCCATCCTCCAGCGCCCAGTTGATTGCGGAATCCATCAGGTCGAACGACTCATTGTCCTGGCGGCCAGATTCATCCCACATCTGGACTTCATCGACAGGGATCCGTATATGGTCAAAGCCCCAGTCTGCGAGGCGTTTCATATCGTCACAGGTGAAATATTTCCTGCGTTCCGCCCCTCGCGCATCGCTCTGGCTCAGCCAATGCGATATGTTCGTGCCTCTCTTGATTTCAAATTTATTCATTCAATGATCCTTTTATTTATCCGGATATCTATACTGTCGAGGCCGACACCTTATCCAGTGTGACGGTGACTTTCTCCGAAGGTTCGGCCTTTCGCCAGACTGCGGTCCTAGCCGATTTCTGCAGCACCGCATGATCGGAAAAAACAGAAGGAATCGTGACGTCAGCCGAACTTGAGGCACCTATGGACAGAAACAACAGACAGCAGATAGAATATTTGTTTTTCATGAATCCTATGGAAGAAGCGATTTGAATATGAGTCCGTTTTGATTGTCATTGTTCAGGTTGGCGGAGGAGGAGACATGTCCGTCGAGGAAGGTCACATTGCAGCTGTTGCCGTGCCGGTAGTAGGGAGGAGAAGGCTTGGTGACATCAAAATTGCTGAACTTCCATATGCTCGCGGTGTCGACGTGCGTTACGACCTGGCTTGCCCTGTTGGTGCAGGTTATCGGAACCCACTTCCAGCCGGGGCCGGTGAAGTCGCTGGCTTCGTTGTATCCTATTCCAAGGTTCACCTGTGAGGCCCCAGGGGCTTTCCAGTCATAATTCATATCCCATTTGGGGCAGAAGAGCACCTTTGTAGATGGTGGCTGCTCCCAAGGTTCAAAGGCGGAGGAGCAGACGTTGGAGTTGCCGACATACTGCCCCATGTACATCGCCGAATGCCACATGACATAGAGGGCTGTCCTAGTGGTTCCTTTCCATGTAAGAGAGGAGTAGTATGTCGCGTCAGGAGGATAGTACGCATCGTTGTCTCCCGCATACATCATGCAGCCGGCGGCGATCTGCTTCATGTTCGACTTGCATGCCGTCCCCCAGGCGGTCTCCTTCGCCATCTGCAGCGCCGGAAGGAACAAAGCCACCAGGACTGCGATGATCGCGATCACGATCAGAAGTTCGAGCAATGTAAAAGACCGATGCAGGATACAGGATGCAGGATGCAGGAAATTAAATCTTGATTTCCTAGCGGTAAATCCATCATCGTTATTTCTTCCTCTGATCATTTACCCTCCGCGGTTCTGCGATCGTATCCCCTTCGATGAATTCAAATGGCATGATCACAGGCTTATGGGGTTTGTCTCCGTTGCTTATCTTGTCGTACAGCAGCTTCACCGCAGTGCCAGCGAAATCATGGTTGGGCACCATTGACGAGAGCTTCATGTCGTCCTCGAAGGTCTCCTCATCCGCGAATGTCGCAAAGGAGATGTCTCCGGGGATCGCGAGCCCGTTCTTCCAGGCGTTGCATAGGAAGTTTCTTCCGGCGAAGTAGTGGTCGTAGGCAATCACCGCAGTCGGCATGTCCCTGCCGAAGATATTATCCCTTGCATAGGCGGAGCGCTGGTCGAACAGGAGGTTCTTAGGCGAACGCACGACATGCGGCGGGAGGCCCGCCTCCTTCATGGCCTTCAAGTAGCCGTTCATCCTGTCAAGCACGCTGAAATGGCAGCTGCCAAGGGCCGACTCAGAGGTGAGAAGGTCCAGATATGCGATTTTAGAATGGCCTTTCCTGATCAGCTTCCGGGTGAGGTCATATGCCCCGCCGAAATCGTCATGATGGATGCAGTCGGTCTTTTTCTTGGTTCCGATCCATACCTTTGGGAGCTTCATGTCCTCGATCAGCGATTCGAGCCATTCGGGTATCGACCGCATTATCCCCAGCATTATCCCGTCGACGGAGCTCTCCTTGAAAATCCTTGGCAGCTTCTCCTCCGCCTCTGACATGTCGTCAGGCAGGATGTTCAGCATCATGTTGTATCCCAGTCCGGCAAGCGTTTTCTGCATGCCTATGAGAAGATCTCCGGAAACTGCGCTTCCCCAGCGGACATTGCCCACCAGCAGGCTTATGCAGCCGTGCCTGCCGCTGCGCATCGACTGGGCGGTCGCATTGGGCATATAGCCCATTTTTTCGGCCATCCTCCTGATTTTCTCTGCACGGCTTGAGAATGAAGGCCTCACATATTCAGCCTTGCCGTTGATGACCCGCGAAACCGTGTTCGGGGAAACCCCCGCCTTCCTCGCTATGTCCGTTATCGTGACCATGCCGGAACCTCCAATTTTATTGACAACGTTGTCATTTGCCAACGTTACTAATAGCACATCGCGCCGCCGTGTCAAGAGTTTCCCATGGAAATTATTTGAATAAATTTACGGTCCGGACACTGGCCTTTTCCGCCGCCGCCAGCAGGATTATATCCTATGCATGACTATTTTCGGTAGTGGAAGACGGAGCATTATCGCAGGCAGTCCGCTGGCCGCAACAAGATACAGAGACGTGGGATTATGCGCACCCGGGGCGTTGACGTCTGCCAAATATGCCGGCAGAACTTTGCCTCACTTCATTTTGCGACCGTGATTTTCGGGCCATATGTGATCTTTGCTTCACACTCAGGGGCTTTTGCCTTGATGCTGATGAAGTATGAACCTGCAGCAAGATTAACCGGCAGTTTTATATTGATTTTCAGTGGCGCACTTTTATGAGGGAGGATGTTTGAAAGCGTGACGGTTTCTGTGATTGGAACGGGAGTCGGAGTTTTTCCATCGGTCAGGCTGAAGGTGACGACAGGAGCTGTGAGCCGGTTGTTGCCGGCTGACACGGTTCCGGAGACGGTGATCGAAGCTCCTGCTGCTGCAGTGGCCGGTTCGGCGCGTCCGGAGTTGATTGAAGGAGTCGGTGATTCCTTGTCTTTGGCTGGTTCAAAGACACCGTCCAGGGAGACAGGAGCCTCTTTTTTCAGATCGCCTTTTGCGACGAGTTCCTCGATCGCCTTGCTCCATGCTTCAGCCATGACGTCGTATCCGCCCTTGTTGGGATGGATGCCATCAGCCAGGAGCTTGGTATTTGCAGAGCCGTCCGCATTGAGGAACAGCTGGCAGATGTCGACCAGCCTGCACTTCGGCCCCCAGGACGGGGCTTCAGACTTCAGCCATTTGTCGAATTCGATCACGGTCTCATTCTGCCTTGGCTCCTTGGCCATGGGAAGGACCGTGCTGATGATGAGGTGCGAGTCCGGACGGTTCGTCAGGAACCACTGGACCAGTTTCCTGTAAGGCTCCTGCATCTTCTTTGCGTCGCAATCCTTCGGCTTGTGGTAAATGTTGTTTGCACCGATGAGCAGGAGGATTACGTCCGGTTTGAGGGCGGCGCCGTCCGCCTTGCCGCCGGTCATCCAATGTCCTCCATAATTTGGGACGACCATGTCCGCGCTCTTCATGTCGCCCTGCAGATTGTTCTGGATGTCTTCGATGGTCGCGCCCGGATATCCATTGTGATGCTGCTGGTCGACAGGCAGATCAAGGCTGTGCTCCGGGTTTTGTCCGATATAGTGGAATCCAATGCCGGCCCTGGTCAGGTTGATGAAAAGGGGATACCGATATCCGGAAGTATTGACTCCGGCCCCGAAGGTGATGGAATCGCCCACCGGCATTATTGTAATGTCGGCAAAAGCCGTGCATATGCCGCAGAAGAACACAGACATGGCACATCCGAGTCTTTTCAAAATCACAAGTTGAAACATAATGTCCTATCCTTTCACTTTTCCTT
>CAZDNQ010000286.1:0-6409 GCA_964506605.1 uncultured Victivallis sp.
GCTGGGGCTCACATCGGACAAGAGGCCAAAAGGCAGTTTCATCTTCCGCGGACCGACCGGTGTTGGAAAAACGGAATTAGCCTTGACGTTCACGAAGTATCTGTTCGGAGACGCTCGTCTCTTCAGGTTCGACATGTCGGAGTTCATGCACTTCGACAGCGTCAAGGAACTCCGTGGCGACGAGTACGGAAATCCGGGAAGACTCGGAACTATTCTTGAAAATAATGAATCAGGCGGATGCCTGCTGTTCGATGAAGTCGAAAAGGCCGATCACCGGATCCTGATGCTCTTCCTCCAGATGCTGGATACGGCGAGGGTGACTCTGTCAAATAACAAGACCTATGATTTGGCGGGATTCTACATCGTCTTCACGTCGAACATCGGAACGGAGAACATCATGAACGCATCAAAGGTTCCGTTCAGGACGGTCGAAAGGTCTGCGCTGAACCGTCTGCAGGTGGAGTTTAGCCCCGAACTGGTCGCAAGGATCGACGAGAGGATAGTCTTCAACAGGCTGGACTATGCTGCACAGAGGAGGATAACGGAGATGATGCTGGAAAAGGAGGCGGAGAGGCTCAGGGAGAAGGGATTTGCGTTTGAATACGGGGAGAAGGCGCTGGAATTTCTGATAAGGGAGGGATTCAGCAGGAGTTCGGGCGCGAGAAAGCTGAGGAGGACGGTGGAGAAGTATGCGCAGGGGAGAATAGTACAGCAACTGCGGGAGAAGACTTGTCATGAAGAATAATACATCTGCATCTGTTTTGCTCAGAAGTAGAGCATGACAAGGACAATTCCAGAACTTCCAAGACGATAAGCTTCTTCATACAAGGTGCCTTTTCCAGCACAAGGAAACCAACAGGATAAATCTATGCTCCCTTCAACGATTTCAGGTTTGATGCTGAGAGAAGCTTTTCGGGCCGAAGAGCGGGTTGGCGTAGAACCCTCATTTACCCATGAAAATCCCGCCTCCTTCGCAATCGATACGGCATATATTCGGAAGGATGAGGAGGCCGTAGGAAACTATCGTTTTTCGATTTTTCCCAATTTCCTGACGAACAGCCGGACTTCGCCGTCCAGGACTTCCAAGACCCTGATCTCGTATCCGCTGTCACAGAAGGACTCACCCGATGTGAGCTTCTGAAATATCCTCTTCTCCCCCCTTATTGGGTAAATGAATCCTGAAACCCGCCCCTTGACCGCTTCTGTTACTGTAAGGAGCAGCTTATCGTCAAACAGTTTTTCAGTAGTTCCGCTTCTGATGGCAACCGTGGAATCCTCCCCTGTTAGCTCCGACAGGGAACTGCAATATTCCACAGGGCTGTTGTCGGATATATTGTCAAGGGGTATTACAGCAGACTTGTTTTCAGAAGGGGGATTGCTTTTTTCGTTTACTTTGGTTTTATCATTAAATTCAGCGCTCAAAACCATTCCAAGGCACTTCATAGAAAATCTTTTTAAAGTCTGTCCGTTGGCAAAGGCAATTAAAACTATGATAATAAATGCTATGGACAGCAACAAGAAGACTGTTTTCCAACGGCTTCTTTTCTCTTTCACCGGAGGCGCTGGCGGATTTTTCTTTGCAACCTCCCTTAGTGCCAGTTTCCAAAGAGTACCGCTCCTGCCTTCGACACCTTCCTCCTCCCGGAGCATGAGGAAACCTTTGCCCGTCATCCCATCGAGATAACAGTATGTTCCGGAACCATTCATGCATTTCAGCCGGAACCTGTCGGAATCCACAGGGATGATCTTCCATCCGCCTCCTGGTCCGGTCATGGCGGCATCCTTGTCAGCAAGGAAGACTTTCCTCTTCAGGGTATTCGCACACAACCATCTGTTGGGCTCATCCACCACTCCGGTGCATTCAAGATAGACCACATTGCTGTCCAGGCGGTGCAGCAACCATTCAGTATTGCCGGAGTTCCAGTCTGCTACCAGCCGGATTCTTCCTTTCCTGACGGCGAGCCAGTTGAATTTCTGGATGTTGCCCAGGCATTCAATGGAAAATATTTTCATTAGAATCGTCCTCTCAATGGTAAAAATAACCATTCGTCCGGGAGAAACAAGCATATTTTCATTGTGGAGCCTTAATAGCGGAGTTCCTATTAAGACGACTGTGCAATATCCACCGCCAGCAGGATGTGCTGATTTTGACGGATTGACAGAGATGCCGCCAGCCTATCTGGCCAGTGAATTTGCGTATTTAAGCAGCTTGTTCCTGTCGCTCCGCGACATCTTCTGGTAGAGTTCGAATATCCTCACGAGCTCGCGGCCCTTGTTCTGCTCAAGATACCTGTTGATCCTGTCCCTCGCCGGGTCCGTCTCGTACTTGCCCAGGTCGATGCCTTCCTTCTCGGCAAGCGCAACCATGACCTTCTTTGCATAGATTCCAGGATTTCTAGTGCGATTTTTCCAGTTTGAAATGCTCTGCTGGCTGACATTGCAGCGTTCCGCAAGCTCCTGCTGCGACAGGAACAATCCTTCAAGAAACTCCCTTACGAGCAGATGCCAGTCGATATTTTTCATTGTAACCTTCCATTTTTTTGAATTTCAGTTGCCGCCTGGGCCGGACAGGTGATCCGGGCATTCAATTTGCGTGAGCATGCCCTACCCTTTTAAGAGCCCGTAATATATTCCTGGAGACCATGATGGCAAGAGGGGACTTCGCATGGTTCCTGGAAATAAAGGACTATGCCTGTCCTGGAACAAGTGCCATGAAGTGGATAGGTCACGCGAGCTTTACATGAGGACGATGCGGGGAGCGTGGAAGAAGTTCATGTGGGAAAGTGAAGAAATCGCCGGAGCCGATCTGGCACGGGCACTATAATCACAGTGGATAAGTCCCATCAAGAAATTATTCAAAACATCCATTTTACTACTTGACTATTATTTGCACCGATATACTCTTATGATCATATGTCTTTGTGATGTGTTGCAGTTTTTCCAGACTGCCAGTCAACAGCGGGGAAGTCACATGTGCATACAAATCATCTACTTCTGTGTCTCATGATCCTTTTTCTGCGCCTGTGCTAGTCGACTTTAAGAAGACCTCAATGAGGATCACTACACCATAAGCGACTTGATAGATTAATATTGATTCCATATATAAATATTTATATGTGTTACGATGTGACGCAATAGTATTATCTTGTATATATGCTAAAAATATCCTATCTTGATATTTCCGATCCCTTTTAGCAGCAGCCGCCACACTATTATTACCACCGGCGACAAGAACCATAACGTTTTGATCCTGCCGACTCCGCTCTTGCGCATAGCCCTGTCGTCATCACGCATCCCCTCAGATCTTGAATGAATCACACGACAGTCTCTGCCAAGAGTGTCAAGTGTCGGTAAGGCGTGTCGAGGACATAACCGGGGCCCTCCGGGGCAGCCGAGTTAGCTCCTCGACGATCAGCGCCCTGAACAAGAAGTCGTATGAGAACATAGAGAAGTGGCAGAACCTGCCGATCACCGAGGAGTTCCCGTATGTCTATCTCGACGGCATATCTCTGAAGCGCAGCTGGAGCGGAGAGGTCAGGAACGTCTCGGTACTTGTTGCAGTAGGGGTCAGCCATTCCGGATACCGGGACGTGCTGGGAGTGGCGGAAGGATGCAAGGAGGACAAGGAGGTGGGGGAACTTCCTGCGCTACCTGAAGACACGGGGGCTCAACGGGGTGAAGCTTTTCATCACGGACAGATGCCTTGGTCTGGTCGAGTCGCTTTCGGAGTATTACCCGGATGTGCCGTGGCAGAGGTGCGTGGTTCATTTTTACCGGAACATCCTGAGCAAGGTTCCGAGGGCCAGGATGAAGGAGGTTGCTTCAATGCTCAAGGCCATATATGCCCAGGAGGATAAGGCGGAAGCCGAGAAGAAAGCCCGGTACGTGATAGAGAAGCTCAAGGAGATGAAGCTGGCGGCTGCGGCAAAGATACTGGAGGAAGGATATAGGGAGACGATGACGTACTACCAGTTCCCCTCGGAACACCATCGTTCGATAAGGTCGAACAACCCTCTGGAAAGGATCATGAGGGAGATAAGACGCCGTACAAGGGTCGTAGGATGCTTTCCTGACGGCGAATCGGCCCTTATGCTGGTCGCAGCCCGCCTGCGGTACATAACCGGCAGGAAATGGGGTACGGTCAAATACATGGACATGGAGAAGATGTACGACCTGAAAGGCATAAAGGCAGGATGAACCAAAGGAGGAGCATTCGGGGTCTCCTTCGGAGATATAACCCCCTCATGCTCGAAGAAATGAAAACTACAAATCAAAGACCTGGATGAAAAATGTGCGAAAGATTACTTGCACTACCACTTGCCTTTGTGTCCAGACATCGAATTCTCAACTGTCGGCTGTTTAGGGGCGGCATTAGTATTTGGGATAAAAAACTCTCATATTTATTTAGGCTTTAAGAGATTTACAGGTGGTATCGTAGATGGAATATAAGTTGAGTGCCCGGAGTTGTCTTTTATATTTACTCTTTTCCCTTCTCTATCTATAAAAAACAATTCCCCATTTAATTTAACTAATACATGTTGGCTAAAAGTAGGACTGAATGGTTCTGCTTCATCAAATTTAGCAGGAATACAGAAATAGCCTCTCTTATCGATATACCCCCACTTCCCCTTTGATTTTACAAGAGCTAAACCATTTGAAAATTGCCATCTGGGCTCGACATCTTCGAATTGAGGTAAAATAAATCTAGTTCCAGTCTTATCAATAAAGCCCCACTTGCTATCGATTTCTATGGCAGCTATTCCATTATGAAACCCGAATGCTCTGTCAAACTGTGGAATTATAGCATATTCTCCTTTATGATTAATGAAGCCAGACTTGATAATTTCATTTGACGTTGACCAATCACCCTCAGATATTTCTTCTTTTCCCATCACAACATAAACGACAGCCAATCCCTCAGAAAACGAGCATGCATCTTTAAATCTTGGAGGAATAACAATTTTGCCATTTTCATCTGCATATCCGTATTTCCCATTCAGACTAACTACTCTCACGCCTTCAGAATAAGATAAATCATCTCGCCTAACATCATCAACATATATATCATTCATATTTTCATAGCTACAATTTTGGCATGAAACTAAAGTCATGCATATCACCAGTAAAATCCATAGATATCTATTCATTTATTTCAATTTCCAGTGTTGCTGTTATTAAAAATCTGACTGTTCCAATTGTCTTGGCTGCTCTGGTTTGCTCCATTGTTTGTATCCTTGTCATAAGCCTTTTGATTTGTATTTAACGCATCACGATAAACCGAATAAAATCTAGGAACATCACTTTTAAAAACCTCTTCAGCTAATTTTGCAACGGCATCTACAGGGGCACCTGTTTTTATAACCTTATGGCCCCTTACTGCATCTTGAAATCTTTTCATATATATAAGAGTGAGTGCAGCATGGCCTCGTTCGTGTTCGAGAAGTTTTTGTTTTTGATAAGCACTGTGTTGAGTATCGTCTTTAGGAAAGAAGGATTTACTTTTATCCATTATTGCATATGCAGTAAATGATGGAGCAGAAGTTGTACATTGATATGACACATCTTTTTCTAGACAGATACAAACTGTAATCATGTGATAAGAACCATATAAAAAGTCAGTTTTAATTTGTGCAGCATATGGAGGTTTTGGTGGGTTGGTATCTAAGAAGTGCTCTGGTTTTATCTTCCCTATGTCTGTATAGATCGCCTGATTGCTTTCTGCTAATCCTAATTCGTCCCACAAATTGATTGCATCGTTGAATACCATCGCATATAAATTCCATCCTCCTTCTTCCTCGATCGGATCCCTGCTCCTCCACCTCCCCAGCGTGGCATCATGATCCCTGTAGCCGTAGTCCAAGTCACCAGTCAGGCTGTCCTCGCTCTTCGTAGAGAACCTGAATGCGAAGTCATCGGGTCTTGCGCCATTTTCAACGATGGCTTTCCCAAATGGTGAGTATTCAAGATGTCCCTGTATCGTTCCAGAAGCATCCAGATATTCGCTGACATTACCATTGGCATCACAGACGGAATATGCCATGCCTGTCCCATCTATCTGGGCAAGTAATGAACCAACGCTTCCTGTTTTGGTCATGGAGCCTACAATGTCCAGACCCCAGATGTATTTCTTGGTTATAGCATTGGTATCAAGCGCATTCAGCTCTTCAATCTTGTTGAAACTGCCCTGCTCATAAACGTACCTGACATGCGAACTAACTGTTCCGCCTTCAGTGACTTTTCTCTCCACACGCCTTCCGAAATAATCGTACTTGTAGTTAATGACAGTCGTTCCTTGAGTGGCTGTGATTATCCTGTTTTCAGCGTTCCATGTGAAAGTCCATTTCCCATCGCTGAGCATACAGCCGTCATCGTTGTAGGTCGGAGCCTGCGCAGGGCTGTCTATTGCCGT
>CAZDNQ010000287.1:0-6382 GCA_964506605.1 uncultured Victivallis sp.
GCTCCTGCCGAGAAAAAGGGCGGTGCAAAAGAAGGTGCCGGAAAAGGCAAGCCGCGCATCGGACTTTCCATGGACACGCTCAAGGAAGCCCGCTGGATGCGTGACAGGGACATCTTCGTCGCCAAGGTGCACGAACTCGGAGGTGAAGTCGATGTGCTGTCCGCAAACAGCGATGACATGACGCAGATCCGCAATGTGACCTCCCTCATCACAAACAATGTCGATGTAATGGTCATCGTCCCGCATGACGGTGCTGCCATGGGCAAGGGCGTTGACGAGGCGCACAAGGCCGGGATTCCGGTCATCGCCTACGACAGGATGATCACCAACTGCGATCTGGACCTCTACATGAGCTTCGACAATGTCAAGGTCGGTGAAGCACAGGCCAAGTATCTCGTTGACCATCTGCCGACGCCCGGCAAAAGCAGGATCGTCAGGATCTATGGCGCCCCCACCGACAACAATGCCAAGTTGTTCAAGGAAGGACAGGACAACATTCTCAAGCCTTACATTGAGAAGGGAGACATAAAAGTCATCCATGAGAACTGGGCGACCGACTGGAAGCCGGACAAGGCGAAGGACATCATGAACGCCGCGATCACGAACAACGGCAAGGAAATCGACGGTGTCCTGGTTTCAAACGACGGGACCGCAGGTGGCGCGATCCAGGCGCTGAAGGAAAGCGGAATGTCCGGTAAGGTTCTGGTGACAGGGCAGGATGCAGAGCTTTCCGCATGCCAGCGTATTGTCGAGGGTTCGCAGGCCATGACCATCTACAAGCCGCTTGCGAAAATGGCGTCACGTGCCGCCGAAACGGCAATGGCGATGGCCCAGGGGAAGCCGATCCTTGCAAAAAGCAGCGTGCCGAACGGGAAAAAGGATGTCCCTTCAGTGCTTGTTGATATCACTTCCGTCGACAAGAACAACATGGTGGACACGGTCATCCAGGACAAGTTCCATTCGTTCGAAGAGGTGTACCGCAATATTCCGGAAGGGGAAAGGCCGAGGAAGCCTTAGAATTACAATAGGCGCAAAGATGCATAGGCACATAGGCACATAGGCACAAAGTTTGGGAGTTCGGAAATGCGAAAGTTCGGAAGTAGTTTGTTCGCAGTAGTGCAATTTATTGCACGTTAGGTACCGAAGATCCGGCGGGACTATTTTGGAACGCCGCCAACTTGGCGGCCATGAGAGCCGGCAAGGGTGCCGGCGTTCCGGAGGGACAGCATTCTTTGAAATTGCAATAATGTTCATATGGAAATCCAGTTGATGGAAAACAGCAACATAATCCTGCAGGTTGAGAAACTGACGAAGACCTTTCCGGGTGTCCGAGCCCTGAACCAGGTCTCGTTCGACCTGCGCGAAGGGGAAGTCCATTCGCTCTGCGGGGAGAACGGCGCCGGCAAGTCCACGCTGATAAAATGTCTTTCCGGAATCTGGACGCACGGATCGTATGACGGGACCATAAAAGTCGATGGCAGGGAAGCCGTATTCAATGGAGTGTCGGATTCGGAGCACGCGGGAATCGCAGTGATCTACCAGGAGCTGGCGCTGGTCAAGGAAATGACGATCGCCGAGAACATCTTCCTCGGGAATGAACCGACAAAAGCCGGAATCATCGACTGGAACATTATATTTTCCGAGACGAGGAAACTGCTCGACCGCTACGGGCTGAAACTGGATCCTGCGTCAGTGGTCGGCGAGCTCTGGGTCGGACAGCAGCAGCTGGTTGAGATCGTGAAGGCGCTTTCCAAAAACAGGAAAATACTCCTTCTTGACGAGCCGACAGCGGCATTGACGGAGACCGAGGTCGACATCCTTCTCAATATTATAAGGGATCTCCGGAAAAAAGGAATCACCTGCGTCTACATCTCCCACAAGCTGGACGAGGTCTTCGCCATCTCCGACCGCATAACAATTCTAAGGGACGGAGAATCTGTAACCACGCTGGAGGCTTCGAAGTCGAACAAGCATGAAGTGATCAAGCACATGGTCGGACGCGAGATCACCCAGCTCTTCCCGCGCCGTCAGGCAAATCCTGGAAAACCGCTGCTTGAAGTGAAGAACCTGAATGTCTATGACGATATCAACGAGAAGAAAATACTCCATGACATAAGTTTCGAGGTGAAAGCCGGTGAAGTCCTGGGTTTCGGCGGACTGATGGGCGCGGGACGAACGGAGCTCATAATGCATATTTTCGGAGCTTACGGACGGCGTCTGGACGGGAACGTGATGCTGGACGGTAAATCTCTTGATGCGACGACGCCTGCGAAATCCATTGCAAGCGGGCTGATGCTTGTCAGCGAGGATCGCAAACGGTACGGGCTCATACTTGACCAGGGCATCGGATTCAACCAGTCGCTTGCATCGCTTGGCTCTTTCCTTTCAATCGGACTTTTCATAGACGGAAACCGCGAGGTGAAGAAGAACTGGGAGCTGTTCAAATCTCTGCGCGTGAAGGCGCCGGGCCTTGATTCCGTGGTAGGCGGACTTTCCGGGGGAAACCAGCAGAAGGTTGTCATTGCGAAGGCGCTGATGACAGGTCCTTCGGTGATATTCCTGGATGAACCTACACGAGGGATCGATGTCGGGGCTAAGCAGGAGGTATACGAGCTTGTGAACCAGCTGACCGACAGCGGGAAGGCGGTGGTGCTGGTATCGAGCGAGCTGCCCGAGCTCATGGGCATGAGCGACCGGATGATAATCCTGAGCGAAGGGCATATCGGCGGCGAGTTCAATAGAGGCGAAGCCGAACAGCATAAGATGCTGGAGGCGGCGATGAAGTTCCATAATAAGGGAAAAGAATAACCACAGAGGCACTGAGACACAGAGTGACAAAGTTCGGGAATGCGAAAGTTCGGAAGTTTGAAAGTAGAAAGGAATGAATCGGGGATAAGGAATTAGTTGGAGTTCACGGCTTTAGCGTGTCTTGATTGGAGTTTGATATTTATGATGAGTCCTCCGCTGGAGGACGAATCACCTGGAGTGCGAATTTCGCAATTCGCAGAGAAAGTGCTAAAAAAATTAAATCCTTATATGATTTGATATAACGATACCGAAGGAGCTGGGCGATGACAAAAAAGATTTCTTTACGGGATTTTTCGATGGTGGCGGGGCTGCTGCTGATATGGATATTCTTCTCCATGGTGGAGCCGAATTTCCTGTCGTCCAGGAATCTGGCGATGATGGCGATACGCCTGTCGTTCACTGCGATACTCGCATTTGGGATGCTCCTGGTGCTGCTGCCGGGGCAGATAGACTTGTCAGTCGGCAGCGGAGTAGGGCTGATAGGGGGAATAACATGTGTGCTGATCATCAACCAGGGCTGGAGCGCGGGGGCAAGCATGCTGTCGGCATTCCTCATCGCCATAGTCCTCTGGGCGTTCATGGGGGCGCTGATCACATATCAGAGGATTCCGGCATTTATCATAACGCTGGGCGGCATGCTTGTGTACCGGGGGCTTTTCTGGCGCACAATCGAATCGAAGACAATTCCTGTGCAGCACGGCGATCAGGCGAATCTGCTGTCGATGCTCACCACCGAATATCTGCCGAAAGGGCTGGGATATCTGCTTGCGGCCGTTCTATCAATACTAGTCCTGCTGGCGATAGTCAAGGGGCGGAAACAGAGGGCAAAGCACGGGTTTGAAGTCGATCCCTGGCATGTCTCATTCCTGAAATTCTTCATTGCGATGCAGGTAATATTCCTGTTCACAATCAATATGAACCAGTATCAGGGAATCCCGCTTGCGATAATCATCCTCTGCATTGTCGGCTTCCTGATCTATGTAATCACAACGCACACTCCGTTCGGAAGATATCTCTATGCCATAGGAGGGAATACCGAGGCCGCAGTGCTTTCGGGCGTTCCCGTAAACCGCGTCATCATCGGCGCCTTCGCGCTCCTCGGGGCGATAGTTGCTCTGACAGGATTCATGGCGGCGGCATATCAGGGTTCGAGCTCGACGACGGTCGGAAACCTGATGGAGCTGGACGCGATCGCTGCATGCGTGATCGGAGGCACAAGCCTTGTCGGAGGACGCGGCAACGTCCTTGGCGTCCTCGTCGGCTCCCTTATCATGGTGACCTTGCTGAACGGAATGGAGCTGATGAGCATAAACGAGATGGACCAGATGGTGGCCCGCGGACTTGTCCTCATCATGGCTGTCTGGCTCGATGTCTTCCTCTCCCGTAAGAAGTCCAGATGAGATTTTAGCAGGGCAGCTTTCGATGAAAGCTGCCTGTGAAGATGGCCTAATCAAGATCTGACTACTTAGAGGTTCCCTAAATTCATATGTCGCCACCCTGCGGGGGCTTCGTTGGATTTATAAATTCCAATATTCCCAAGGCTGACGCCTTGGGCTACAATATGCCACCCTCTGCGAGGGCTCTATTCCAATGATTAGATCTTGAGCCAGTGCAGCTGGCGACATAATGTAGCCCCTTGCGTGAGCATGGGGATTGAAATCAGGTTTATAAAATAATCAAAGCCTCCGCAGGATGGCGACATATGCCAAAATTAAGAGCTTCCCTTGAGTTTGTGTTCGGGAAACTATATAATAAACAGCTTTTGTTTTAGAAATCATATAAATTTTGAAAGGTCAATCATGTCCGAGAAATTCGATATCTGTGTGATAGGTGCCGGACCCGGAGGCTATGTCGCCGCAATCCGCGCGGCGCAGAACGGTGCGAAGGTCGCAATTGTGGAGAAGGAATATTTCGGCGGGACATGCCTCAACTGGGGCTGCATCCCCACAAAGACCCTCATCGCTTCCTCCGAAGTCCTGCACAAGGCTAAGACGGCCGCTGATTTCGGAATCAAGATAGAAGGCGAGATCTCGCCTGACTGGGCGATGATGCTAGGAAGGAAGACCTCCGTGGTCGAGAAACTCCGCGGCGGCATCGGGATGCTCCTGAAAAATGCCGGAGTCACTTCGTTCACAGGCTCTGCCTCGTTTGCCGACAGGAAGAGCGTGAACGTTGTCGCAGCCGACGGGAAGAAGGAAAAAGTCTCAGCGGACAAGTTCATCATCGCCAGCGGATCCGAGCCGGCAGTGCCTGGATTCATACCGAAATCAAAGAGGATAATCACTTCCACCGAACTGCTTTCCATATCTGAAATACCGAAGAGCCTCCTAGTCCTGGGCGGCGGAGTCATCGGCTGCGAGTTCGCATGCCTCTTCGCCGAACTTGGTACCAAGGTCACCGTGGTTGAGATGATGCCGAACATCCTGCCTCTCCAGGACAAGGAGCTTTCCAGGATCCTCTCCAGGGAGATGAAGGCGAAAGGCATCGAGATATTCGTCGGTTCGCCGATGGGGAATATCGAGTCGGACGGGAAATCTGTAAGTGGCGTGGTCGGCAAGGAAAAACTTTCCGCGGAGTACATGCTTGTCTCGATTGGAAGAGTGCCAGTGTCAAAGTCCCTCAATCTTGCGGCAGCCGGAATTGCCGCGAACGAGAAGGGCTGGATTCCTGTCGACACAAAATGCAGGACGAACGTCCCCGGGATTTTTGCGATAGGCGATGTCACTGGCCGCGTCCAGCTTGCGCATTTCGCAAGCGCGATGGGGTTCTGCGCCGCCGACAACGCAACTGGAAAGAGCTGCGAAATCCGCGAGGATCTGGTGCCTGGCTGCATTTTTACAAGCCCGGAGATAGGCACCGTCGGACTGAGCGAGGAGCAGTGCAAGGAGAAGAACATCGTCTACAATACCGGAAAATTCCCGTTTGGGGCTCTTGGCAAGGCGATGGCGATCAATGAGACTTCCGGGTTCTGCAAGATACTGGCTGATGCGGCGACCGACCAGATACTAGGGGTCCATATAGTAGGACCTCATGCGACGGATCTTATTTCGGAGGCGGTTGCGGCGATGAGCCATGAAGCTACCGCGAGTTCGCTTGGGAAGGCAATCCATGCACACCCCACTCTTGGAGAGGCCATGATGGAGGCCGCCCATGCCGTCCACGGGGAATCAGTCCACATGGTTTCACCCCGCAGGCATAAGTGATGAGGCTGGAATTGGAATTTGACCGCAAACAGTAAAAAAGGAGGAGCAGCATGAAAGCCAATTGGAAAAAACGAATTAAGAAGATAGCCATCTGGACAGGCATAGGAATTGTGGCCCTTCTGATATGCATCCATTTCTTCCTGGGGATTGCAGTCAAGTCAGGGGTGCAGGGCTACATGCCCAAAATCACAGGGACAGATGTCAAGATGGGGAGCTTCTATCTCAATACCCTGACCGGAAAGCTGACGATAAGGGATTTCGTGATTGGAAATCCGAAAGGGTATAACACTGAATATGCCTTCAAGCTGGGAACTGTAATCGTGGATCTGGACATGACGACGGTATTCTCAAAGAAGCTTGTAGTCCAGCAG
>CAZDNQ010000288.1:0-6355 GCA_964506605.1 uncultured Victivallis sp.
AAAATAAGTTTTGAGGAATGTTTTTTCTGGAGCGTCAGATAGTAATACTGTCCGACCGCCGACTTGAAGGCGAATATCCCGGTAGAAAAGCCCAGTCCGAGGAAAAGGCTGCAAAGTTCAGGTTTCATCATCTTTCCATTCAGTTTATTTGTTTTTCCGGCAAATACTCTCAAACAATAACTTCCCGTCGACCTTGCGTAAGGTGAACTGGCATACGCACGCATTGCTTTCCGGCACGGAGACGTAATAGAGATCAGGATTGAAGCTTGGACTTGAGACTTTGGCACTACCAAAATCAGGCAGCCTGACATCCTCAATCATCCGCTTGTAGTCCTGGACTCCTTCCTCATCCATTGGAATCATCAGCGACTTCAATTCGCCGCCCTTCTCCAGGAAGACCATCTCATATACGTTCTTTGTAGTGGAAACTGCCTTTTCCGCCTCGACTGCATCAATCCTTTTTAGTCGGTATTTCATCATCTCCTCCATGGACCAGGAAAAAACAGTCAAGGCAGAAATTGACAGGATTAGCATTAACACCATTGATTTGCTCATAAACATGTTCATATAAATATTATTCCAATACCAGCTCAAGGCAGTTCGAAAGGCCTAAAAAGGGAATTATCTTCCGATCCAAAATTACCAACCTGTTCTGCAGATCCGATATAACCGCTGTTTATCCTGCTCGGTTTTTCCGTGCTGACATGTCCGTCCGCCCATCCTACAGAAGCTGAACCGTTGTGTCGGAAATGCACATTGTCGCCGCGGGAATTCACCGAAGTGGAGTCCGATATTGGCGGGCCTGCAGCAATGGTATATTTCGGGTAGAAGAACGCATATGCTTTTATCTGTCCAGCACTCGTCGTTGAAGTGACATCTCCAAATGTGACGACACTCTCCGGCTTCTTGACTTTATCAACTTTCATTCCGGCTCCTCCCACCCCATTCTTTGTGTAGGAGCTTCCTGTCATATACGCCAGCGATCCAATACCAATCACGCTGTATCCATAACCTACGCTGTCCGTTATTTTCGTCGGATCTTCAACTGGAATTTTCCAACTGGGGCATTCCATGACCTTCCAATTATTAATGGCATCATTATAGATAAAACCTCTGGTCATATCCGTATTTCCCGTGGTTCCAGAAGCAGCGGAGCGATAGCCTATCCACAGTCTTCCGGCAACGGTGGAAGGTCCGGTGATTTCAGCACCATAACATGGCATGTAGTAGCCATAGTCGTGGCAGTACAGCAGGTTTGCCGTGTTCATCTGCTTGATATTGTTGCCGCACGAAGTGCCTTTCGCCGTTTCCTTCGCCTTTGACAACGCGGGAAGAAGAATTCCCGCAATTATCCCGATGATTGCAATGACGACCAAGAGCTCCACAAGTGTGAATATCCTTCCGTCAATTTTCCTTCTTCTTAGTTTCATAATAACTGAAAACTCCTCAATATTTTAAGTTTATGAATTTACCGTCCACATCCCATCTGAAGATGACTGGAACCTGTCCAGAGTCCTCGTTGACAAATTTCACCATGGCGCAAAGCTCGTTCTTCGATTTTGAAATGGACACAATGTCGAACTTCAACGGCTGCACTATCATGGTCTTCAGAGTGCTGATTTCTGGCATCCCATCTTTTTCAACTATTCCAGGAATCTCAGCTTCCATGGCCTTCAGCCGGTTTTTGGTTGTCCTGTCAGCTGCATACGGGTCAAGGACCATGCCATCCGCGCTTGAAAAGCCCCTGGCAGAATTCAACCTTATCCTGGTCATGGCGTTGACAGCGGTAGCGATGAACACTGAAAACAGAAAAATTATAACTGCCATCTGCAAGTACGGCATATATCGGGCTGCGGTATTTGTCCTTTTCATTTCCGCTTCCATGGTTTTCCTGTTCCCGACAGCCTTCTCCGCCAGTGCTCCATGCTCGTTCCTCTTCCTCTCGGCGATTCTCATCTGCTCCGCCTTTCTCATCTCGGCAACACTCCTGGCCAGCTCCCTTGAGATATTTTGCTTCATCGCGGTTCCACCTATGTAAATTCTGAAGTTCCAGCTGAACGGCGAATATAGTAGCACGTAATTAATAAACGTGCCACTATTTTTACGAATATATTATCTCTAGTCTTGAAATCAAGAGTAATTATCTTTTAGGAAATTAATGATGGTTGAGATACGCTTGGCTAGGCTCAGCCAGATAAATTCCGTGAAATGTCTAATGTTTCCCAGTAGGAATGACACTTGACAATATTTATTCCCGTGATAAGGTAATACAATGTATTACTATAGAGGAATAAAGAAATATCTCCTGTATCTGCCTGTGCTATCGTACATGCTTGCAGTTGTTCTTGTGCCATGCCTGCATATGGGCGGAATTATCTGTCCGCATGCTGGTCATGCCTCTACCAGTCATTCCTGCTGCGAGTCAGAAGACGGATACGGTACGCCGACATATAATAGCTACGACTGCGATGATGACACAGAGTGCCAGATATGCTCCTTCCTTGCAAATTGCAGCGCTATCTCAGGCATTATATGCAGCAGCTTGTCGACCCATTATGCAAATTTCACATTTGCATCACATGGCGTTGAAATAGACATTGCTAAATCCATTGATCTGTCCAACCCTCCCACAGCGCCTCCTTTTTCCATTTGACAGTTTCTGCCAATTGAATCCCCGTGTGAAATCACATCAGGGGATTATTCCGTCTTTATCTAAAAAATACTATTCTATGGACATACATGTAAAAATGAAAAACAAATTTACTTTGATTGAACTTTTAGTTGTGATAGCGATTATTGCGATACTCGCAGGAATGCTGCTTCCTGCGCTGAGCCAGGCAAGGAAGAAAGCCTACAAGATACAGTGCGCGGGCAACCAGAAGCAGTGTGCGCTGGCGATGAACCTATACACCGAGGACTGGAAAGGCTTCTTTCCGGTTATCCACGGCGTAAAGCCCTATGACAATCCCGACGAGGAATGCATGGAGTGGTGGGAGGCTTTAATGGACTATGGCATGAAGAGACAGTATCTCCTATGCACAGAGGACAAGGCCGTGCTTGAAGGATTCGATGCGGACTGGGAGGACAGGATAAGCTACGTCTGCAACGGGATGTATCTTTACGGCAAGAAGAAGGATAAGATAACTGATTGCTCGAAAAGGATAATGTTCTCGGAACGCGGTGATTCCGGCGCAGGCCTGAGCAGTTGCTGCTACGATGCCTTCAAGAACGTATCCGAATGGGAGGGGAATTTGCAGAAGGAGCGGCATGGAAAGATGGCAAATTATCCTTTTATAGACGGCCATGTTGAAACTTTGAGCTTCGAAGACACGGTCGGAGACAGGACGGAGAACCAGAACCGGCATTTCGTATCGGAATATCTTTCGGCGTATCTGCCTTGAAAATAAAATCGCTTTAAACGGACAACTGATGAGGGAGTAGATGTTTTCATGAATACGAATGAAATGAGAAATCTTACAAAGGATATTTCTGAGAAACGCGCCTGTAATGATGCGAAACGCCAGGAGAATGAAAAGAAGAGGCTAGTAGAAATGGCAAAGAAGGCTGTTGATGCCAGGAAAGCATTGTGTAGCCGACGGGTAAAAAACCAAAAGATTGGCAATTCCAATGCTTTCAACTTATGGATATGGCGTGGCCTCCCAGCGGCAGGTGCCGCTGCATCATTTCTTATATTGATGTTCCTCTTTGCGGGAATGTTCCAGCGGAAGCCAGCGGAGATTGCGGGCGAAGACCGCGCCAGCCTTTCTAGGTTTGCAGAGGATGTCATTCTCGATTATAAAAATGGTGGAGGTGTAAAGCTGAAGCCAAAATGGAGTTGTTGCACCTCAAGGCAGATTATGGAAAAGGGATGCAGAAGGTTGGAATCGTTTTCCAAGGCTGGAAAACCCGGAATACAGGAGATGGCCTATGATGCCAGGACTTCGTGCTACTTTGTCCGCTATGTGAACCAATCGGATGAATCCTTGACCATGAAGGTGGCAAGAATAAGGAAGGGAGGGCTTGCGCTCGTGGGAATACAGTAGGAGAAGAATTGCATCCAATATTTATTCAAATTAGAAACAACCATTATTTGAAATAATATCCTGTGATGTTATTCTAGACTCAGATTTAGCGAGGAACTCCGTGGAATCCGGAGGCGGTCGCGCCACTGTAAAGCCAGACCTTCGCTGAAGACAGATATTGGGATGTCTCCGCGTCAGGGACTAAACAGTTGCGAATACAATTCAAACTGCCGGTGTTTCTGACAAGGAAGCATCGGCAGTTTTTTTGTGCGCGTAACACGCTTATGCAAAAGGATGAAAAATGAAAAGGGAGAATGTCGCTGTCGGAATCGAGTTGAAGAAGATGAAATCATGGGAGATGATCATTGCGGTTGAGGACTTTGTAAGGTGTCGTCCGAAGACGGAGAATCCGGAAGATTCTGAAATTGAAAAGAGGAAATCCTGTCAGGCAGAGAGTTTAATGCCAGATAATGTGAAGTGTTTCACTCTCGTGGAACTGCTGGTAGTAATTGGAATCATGGGAATACTTGCCGGACTTCTGCTTCCCGTCCTGTCCAGCGCCAAGAACAAGGGGAAGGCGGCAGCGTGCATGAACAATGTCTCGCAGCTTGGAAAGGCAAACGCTCTTTATTCGACCGACTACGGGTATTTTATGCCATCCTACGATGCGAGTTACGCCATGTCAGGAGTTGGAAAGACGTGGGCGGGGTATAAGAATGCTTCCGGAGTGGACCTGACAAACGGCTACATAGTTGACTACCTAAACGGAAACGACAAAATCCTCTCCTGTCCTGCATGGGCGAAAGGTACAGGTGAGACCGACGATTATCTCATGGCGACTGGTGGACCTGGGGCAGGCTACGGGTTCAATACATGCATAGGAACCTTGGTCTATTTTACCGGCAGCTTTTACGGTGCCGGATCAGGAGTCAAGATCGGAGACGTCAAGCTGCCAACCGATACTGTGGCTTACGCCGACACCTGCAACGGTCAGACAACGGTGACTTCCCTTCAAGGACTTCTTTTCCTCTATCCCTACTATACTCCCTCAGGCACAGGCGATGCGCTTAAGGCGACCACTTTCGCAGCCGTCAATTCACGCGGGGACAATGTGCATTTCCGGCACAACCAGAGCGCGAATGTCGGATGGCTTGACGGACATGTTAGCCAGGAGAAACCTTCCCGAGTGAAATCCTCCACGCTTGCCCGACAGCAGTTCATCGGGAATTTCGGTCCAATGGACAACTCGCTGTACGATCCCTGGAATCTGTAAATTGAGGAATAGGAGGAATGCAATATGAGCAGGGAATTACATGAGATCCGGAAGAAAGTCGCAATGGCTCAGAAGAAGCATGCGGTGAACGAGCATATGAAGTCCAGGGCGTACCAGGAGAAAATAATAAATTTCGCATCCGAGCAGAAGCAGAAATATAAGTCAGGGATTGAAAGATCCATCTTGGCCGGAAAAAGGGCTGACTTGTTTATCTCCGCAGTCAAACTTGCCGCCGCAGGATGCATCTGTGCATTCTCAGTCCTTCTGGTCTCTATGGCGGTTGCCGCTCCCAGAAGCAACTTTTCGATTACAATCAAGGCGGATGAGAAGTATTCGCGTATTGCCATTGAGAAGGCTGAAAGGATATTCAAGGCTTTCAGGAACAAGGACAGCTCGGAACTGAAGGTGCTGGCTGGAAGACTTGACGAGTTTGGAATGCAGGACTGCGAATCGGTCATTGGAAGATTTACGGCTTTTCCTGATTTCAAACAGGCATCGGTACAGTCTCCAAAGACAGATCCGGACGTGTACTACGTATCTGTTCCGCCAACTGATGGCATTCGGGCGCAGCTTGTCTTTAGGGTGATCAATGGAAACATCGTGTTCGAAGGCATAGGCCTCAACTCTTAAAGGGGTCCAAATGAATAAAGGAGGAGTGATTCCTGCAAGCCGCAGGCGCGGGATGCGGAACGGGCGAAAAGAGTCGAAGCCGCAGAATCACATCCCGACGGGAATGATCTTCTGAAGGCTTCCGGGATATTCATGAACGCCAGGAATAAACTGCGCTCTGCAGATTGTCAACAGGAAACTGCATGTTACCGTCGGACATGTTGTCAACTGCCACTTTTCCATTGCTCTGACAGGAGCCAGCAAAAACTCTTATCTTCCAATCAGACGAGTTCGAAGCGGTCAAGGTTCATCACCTTGGCCCATGCCGCTACGAAGTCCTGGATAAACTTCTTCTGCCCGTCTGCGCTTGCATATACCTCGGCCAGGGCCCGTAGCTGGGAGTTCGAGCCGAAGATGAGATCGACGCGCGTTGCCGTCCACTTCAGTTCGC
>CAZDNQ010000289.1:0-6329 GCA_964506605.1 uncultured Victivallis sp.
GAATGTCGCAAACCTGCTCGGAAGAGGAAAAGACGCCTTAAAATATTTCGACAAGGTGCTTGATCTGGACATCGGCAACGGGTCATACAATGTCAATGAAGGGCTTCATGCCGCTAACGCCGGCAACGCCTGGAATTCCGCAATTGCTGGTTTTGCCGGAATCAGGTGGGATTCGGAAATGCTGTATTGCCGTCCAAACCTTCCTTCCAAATGGAAATCTCTGTCGTTCAACATGTTCTATCGTGGCAGAAAGATCGGATGGAACATAGGACAGAAGAAAATCTCCATCTCGTTATCAAAGGGTGCTCCTGTAAAAATAGTTATCGAGGGGAAACTTCTGGAAATAGGCCGCGGCGAAAGTAAAATCTCAGTTTCCAGGATTCCGCTCGGAGTTGTCTTTGACCTCGACGGCGTGCTTGTCGACAGCGCGATCTGCCATTTCCGTGCCTGGAAATCGATAGCCGACGAACTCAATATCCATTTCGATGAGAAGAAGAATGACCTGCTCCGCGGAGTTTCACGCCGCGAATCCATGATGATAATGATTGAAGGGCAGATTGAACTCACAGAGGAGAAGATACAGCATTACATGCACAAGAAGAACGAGTTGTACAAGAAGCTGGTCGACGAATCCGGAGAGTCTCTCCTGCTTCCGGGAGTAAAACCCTTCCTTACCAGGTTGAAGCTTGCCGGGCTCAAACTCGCGGTCGCTTCCAGCAGCAAGAACACCCCTTCCCTTCTTAAACAGGCGGGACTCGAC
Source organism: uncultured Victivallis sp. (assembly GCA_964506605.1). Taxonomy (GTDB): domain Bacteria; phylum Verrucomicrobiota; class Lentisphaeria; order Victivallales; family GWF2-50-93; genus GWF2-50-93. Next base: position 761 of record CAZDNQ010000289.1, read on the forward strand.
AAGTTCTACTTTGATGCAATAGCCGATGGAAATGACATTAAAAACAGCAAACCTCATCCGGAGGTATTCCTTCTCGCCGCAAAGAGGATGGAAGTCAAACCCGGAAACTGCATCGCAGTGGAAGATGCTCCTGCAGGAATCGAGGCTGGACAGAGGGCTGGAATGATGACTCTGGGAATAGGCTCAGCCGATCTCGGAAAATGCAATCTCCTCAGGGAATCCATAGAGAAGACGGATCCGGTGGATATCTTCCGTATGCTCTCATGATAAATTTTCCCTTTTGACGGGAATATTTATTTTTTCGTACTGAGGACGACCTTCTTATACCACTTCACAGATTTTTTGTACTTGGAATAGAGGCTCAGGTTTCCATAGCTGTCAATAATCGCATATTTCTCAATATGTTTCAGATAGGCTATGAAAATCGCTGTCCCATGCGTCTTGGGATTTATGCCTGACGGGGTGAACTTCCCGTATTCGGCAAGATCAGGAAGATCCAGCAGGCATATTTCGTTGTTGAGATATTTTTCAAATATCAGCAGTTTATCTTCCTTGTTGAAGGCTATGGAATGTCCCACCATGTCGCAGAACTCCTTCTTCTGTCCCTCTTTGAAAAGAATTCCCGGCTTATTGTAGGCTGAAACAGCAACTACATCATTACTGCCTGCGAAGATCGCATTGTCAGGTATGAAATTTCCTCCCGTTTCGGTCTTTTTCAGGAGTTCCATCCCGGCCGCATCATAGATCTCCAGATATTTTTCTCCTGCAAACGCCACCCTGTCGGCTGAAACAGCAAAGACTCCCTGCTTGTTCTGGCTTTTTATCTTCTTGGGAGATTTCGACAGATCGGCGGAATCAAAACAGCAGATGTCGTTGTCCTCAACCCCTTTCGCCAGGACAAAGCCTTTGACAGCGGCAATGTCCGACGCATCAGATCTAATTTCCTTGGACGCCGATTTAATCTCTCCTTTTGCCGTGCCAATCAATAGAAGTTCGTAGGGCTTCTTTATAATGTTCTGTTTTTCAGACCATGCCGCCATCTCATTCCCATCCGGAAGGAAACAAATTTTTGTAAGCTTGTTCTCCTGGAAATCATGTATCTTGAGGACCTGCCAGTTGTAGGTGCTCATAAGCACTATCCTGCTGCCGTTCGGGCCTTTGTCGGTGCCTGTCGTCTCAACGATTGCCACAACGCTGGAATCAGGAGACAGGCATATTCCGGGCAGTTTCACCCCGCCCACACCTTCAAAATACCATTTAGGGGTCCACATAATCTTCTCAGTGCTGCTTGCGAGCTTCGCTGCCAGGGTTCCTGCAGGGGCGGGAATTTCCTTATCATCTTTTTCGGCTGAATCCACTTTTTCGACAGATACATTCGAGGAATCGTCTTCGACTTCAGGCTTTTTTACGTCCTTGTCCCAGTTCTTGAGCTTGAAAACGGGTTTCTCATACTGTCCTTCCTGTGCCGATTTCGCTTTTTCCTTCTCCTTTTCCATCTTTTTGATTTCGGCCTTGGCGGCTGTCTCTTCGTCCTGGGCAGACTTTTTCGCAGCAGCGGTCTTTGCTTCTACAGCCGGATCCGGAGCTTTGCCGCATCCAGAAAGAATGAATATGGAAATGGCAAGGACGGCCATCAGTCTTGTAATCATATTTTCCCTATCGTTATAGATTTAATCGGACAATACCGTATATTATCACCTTAAACGGCAAGCCGCAACCAGCCAGCGGAGACATGATGGATATGAAAAAAGAAGTGAAATCCAAGGATCTGGAGAACATACCTTTCGAGAAGGCTCTTGAACGGCTCGAGGCCGTTGTCGAAAAGATGGAGAGCGGAAAACTGCCGCTCGACGAGATGATGAAATATTTCGAGGAAGGTTCCGCACTCTCCACCGTCTGTGAAAAGAAACTCAAGGATCTCGAAAAGAAAATTGAAATCCTGGTCAAGGACGGACAGGAAGGCAAATGGAAGGATTTCAGCGCCTCCGAAGAGGAAGTTCCAGACAGTCCCGCCAAAAAAGACGAAGATTCTCTGCTGTAACATTGTATCACAGGAGTCCTTCCTGTGTCTTTATGCCGGGCAAGATGCCCACGCTCCTAAGAGGTCATGCAGAAATAAATTATACACCTCCCAAATGCGCATCCAGCTGCCCTTTTCAAGGCTGCAATTTGTATTGAATTGACCTGAAGAACCATCTATTTTATCCAAACCCATCGGATTCCGTCAACGGCGAAGCCCCTTGACAATAGAATTGCGCCCTTCAAACAACTCACTTCCAAGCCGATTTCAGGCAGCTTATTTTGACTTTTGCGAGTTTCGCAGTTCCTGAGGAGCTGAAAAAGCCAAGATATCTGTTTTCCGGATTGAGAAGGACACATGAGGATATGGAAATTCTGCCTCCGTTTCCGAAGATCTCAATAGATGTCCGATCCACAAGAATTCTAAGAGTTATTTTCCCGTCGACCATCGGCAGGAGAGCATGCGTCCCGTTGAAGGAAAGATCTTCATCTCCAACAGCATAGGAAATCTTATGGCCACGGATATCAAATCCGAACTCGGATGAGCTGCCAGCCTCGATTTCCACATCAATGTCCAAAAGCTCCCCTTCCAGATCCGCCAGCGGATTTTCACCGGGTTTTACGGAAATCCCCTGTTTCTCCACAGTTTTCTCGTAGAGGTATCCTATTTCCCTTACCGGATACTTGCACATCCGGATCCCTTCCGGAAAAGTTTCCAGGGACAGCGTGCATGGAAAGCCCATCTGCTGGCTGAAAGGCATGTCACCAGGGCTGTTCCCCCAGTTCATCCAGCCGATTATTATTCTACGTCCGTCTTTCCCAGGTATGTCTGAATATGTCTGCGCCGCATAATAGTTCTGCCCAAAATCACCGACCAGTTTTGCAGTCTCAGGAGTGAACTTCACACCGTCAAAACTGCCTATCATATATTTGAAATCGGCTCCTATGAGTACCCATTTCCTGTTTTTCGGGTTGCCATCGACCGCGAGCTCAAAGAAATCCGGACATTCATAGAACCCTTCAGTCTTGCTGAGAAAAGTCCATTTCTTCAGATCGTCTGAGGAAAAGAAATATATAGAATGGATACGGGAAGACTTCATTCCTCCGTCATCCACATAGAGAACCATCATACAGCGAGATTTCCCTTCTTTATCCGTATATTTGAAAACTTTGGGATCCCTGTTCCCTGGAGTTATTTCAGCGATGATGGGATTTTTCTCATATTTGATCCAAGTCCTACCCCTGTCATTGCTGTAGGCCAGGCACTGGGTGGTTGAAACCTTTGGAGTGACAGTTCCTCCGTCTGCGGTATAGAACGCCACGAGAGTTTTTTCCTCTCCTGTCTGGAATTCTGCGCAATTGTCCCAGTCAACAACGGCGGATCCTGAAAACATCGTGCCCATGGAGTCAGGAACGAGGGCGTTTTGAAGTTGTTTCCAGTGTACGAGATCTGGGCCTAGAGCATGACCCCAGGTCATATTGCCCCATTTTGTCCCAAAAGGATTATGCTGGAAGAACAGGTGGTATTCACCCCTATAGAAGACGAGGCCGTTCGGGTCGTTCAACCAACCAGTTTCCGAGGTAAAATGGAACTGCGGACGATATTTCTCGTTATATTTTACAGTTGACATGACGGCTGCCAAATCCTTTAATTTGAATTGTTCCTATAATGCATCCATCAAATATATATCAATAATCCTAAAGTTCATCACAAAGATTTTGAATATTATATTATGTTTATCTTAAACATGTTACATATATTAAATAAATTGGCAGATTGATTTTATTCTATATTTAGGTATTGTAGTACCATTATACTAAATAAGGAGATGTCATGAGCAGCATACTGAAGATAACCGAAGCATCGTCGCTGGCGCTCCATGCTGCAGTGATCATCGCCCGTGAAAAAGAGAAGATGGTTTCGGCGAAGGAGATTTCAAAGATATTGAACGTATCCTGCGACCATCTGTCAAAAGTACTTCAGAGGCTCGCAAAAAGCGGAATAGTCAAATCAATGAGAGGTCCCGACGGAGGATTTAAGATCGCCAGGAACCCGTCCGAGATCAGACTGATGGAGATATATGAGGCCATAGAGGGCAAATTCAACTACCAGAGCTGCCTCCTGGGCAAGAATGTATGCATGGCTGAAAAATGCGTTCTCGGCAGTCTGAGTGAGAAAATCAACCAGGAAGTGTCCAATTATTTCACAAATACGACAGTCGCAGATCTATTATAAATTGTAACGAGGAAAAATTTACATGAAGAGAAAAATCATAAAAATCGACGAGAGCAAGTGCAACGGATGCGGATTATGCGTAAGTGCATGTGCGGAAGGTGCAATACAGATGGTTAACGGCAAAGCGAAGCTTGTAAGCGACAATTACTGCGACGGACTCGGTGCATGCCTCGGAGAATGCCCGCAAGGCGCTATAAAGATCATTGAAAGGGAGGCCGATGTCTTCGATGAGACCGCAGTAAAGAAGCATCTTGATAAGGCAAAGTCAAAAATGGAGAAGCACCAGCACCACGCCGGCTGCCCTGGAATGGCCATGCATTCGTTTGAAAAGAAACTCACCTCCAAAAGCACGTCACCCGCGGCAAAAGCTGAATCTGAGCTTACCCAGTGGCCGGTCCAGCTGCATCTGGTTCCTCCATCGGCTCCCTACTGGGAAGGGGCAGATCTTCTCATATCGGCAGACTGCGTCCCTTTCACCTATGCTAATTTCCATTCTGAACTGTTAAAGGGCAGGAAACTGGTCATAGCATGTCCGAAGCTCGACGATACCGATCCTTATCTTGAGAAGCTTACTGAAATAATCAGGGACAACGACATAAAAAGCGTCACTGTCGCCAGGATGGAAGTCCCATGCTGCGGAGGGATTGCGATGATCGCACAGAGGGCTGTACAGGAGTCTGGGAAGGACATTCCTTTCAAAGTGATAACAATAAGCATCCGTGGAGAGATAATAGACGAGTAGGGAAAACCCGACTTTGTTTGGAAATATTAATTATAAATGATTCATTATATTAACGGGAGAACTAACATGAAAAACTCAAGAAAACTCTTGGAAACATCAAAATCCTTCAAACTTAAGAAGCTAATTGAGTATTCAAAGGATTCGATAGTCAGCCGGACGATTGCCGAAAGGAAAACCGGAACATTGACGGTGTTCGCATTCGATAAGGATCAAGGACTTAGCGAACATTCGGCCCCTTTTGACGCCATTGTGCAGGTTATTGACGGAACGGGTGAATTTATCATCGGCGGAAAGCCGGTAAAGGCATCTTCCGGACAAATATTGATTATGCCGGCCAAGATTCCGCATGCGGTGCGGGCTGTCAAGAAATTCAAGATGCTTTTGACCATGATAAGAAGCGAGAATGTCTGAAGCTATGGGTATAAAAGCATCTATTTCAGAAAGCATGAAAATATATTTTGGTGCGGACACAAGGAGAATAAACCACGCTTTGAAAGTACTTGAGTATTCCGAGCAGATTTTGAAGTCGGAAAATGCCGATGAAGATGTTGTGGTCGCTGCGGCAATACTGC
>CAZDNQ010000290.1:0-6315 GCA_964506605.1 uncultured Victivallis sp.
CGCAGCGCAGAAGCGTTAAGCTTGACAGTTGAGGCTAAAGAGAGATTTTTCCTCATAAGTAGGGCGGTTTTTAAACCGCCAACCAGATGTCGGGTTCAAACCCGACATGCTTCTATGGGCAGACAACCTCTTTTTTTGCAGAGCAACGGTTATGACAAATTACGTGAGCGAGACAGCTTCGACGGCGGGAATCCCCTGTATTTCCTGAATATTCTTGAGAAATAGAACTCGTCGTCGAATCCCACCTTTGATGCGGCCTCCTTCACTGTCGTGCCGGGATTGTTCCTCAGTATCTCCTCGGCGCGGTCGAGACGCAGATCTATCACGCAGGACTTGAATGACTTCCCGAGTTTCGCCTTGAAGATATGCGAGACCGATGACTTGCTGCGTCCGACAAGCTGGGCGGCTTCTGAGAGAGCAGGGGGAGATTCAAGATTGCATCTGATCCTGTGGAGTATCTTCTCTACTACTGTATCACCTTGGATTGAGGCAATGCCCTCTTTGGCGATTGAACGGACCAGCATCGAGAAAAGTCCGAGCATGTTCGGAAGCTTTGCCGGCGAAATCTCTGGGACTTCAGAGAACGCCGACATTATCTCGGAATCATCTTTGAATTTTCTTTTCCAGTCGTCAATGATGCTTTTTGGTGGAGAGGATGCGGTGCGGAACTGTCCGGCCATCACCAGGCCGGCCAGGACATTATCGATATAGACCGGGAAAATGGTTTCAACTAGTCCCCCGTGGCATGTATATGATACCAGAGTCTTCCTTTCAGTCGCCTCCTTGAGTTTCTTGCGGTCCTGCTCCAGACAGCGTCCGTTTCCGTAGAGTTTTGAACGGATCAGGGAGCAGTATCTGCACATCTGCTTCTTCTGCCCGACGCTGAGCTCGCGCATGTCGGTTGCGAAATACGCAATCCTCGCGCCGAAACAGCCGGAGAAATTGTCCAGCGCAGTCTGGACATTCTCGTTCAGCAGCACCTTCAGATTTTCTATTTTCCTTGGCATGGATATAATATTGCATAAAACTGCATAAAAGTCCATGTCTCTTACAGGTATATCCATTCCCAATAAATATTTTTCACCATATCTTGTCCCAAGATAATGAAAAATATTTATAAGGAGATGCCATGAAGAAGATATCGAAGAGGGAAGTCGTGAAGCTTGCCGTTGAAGGGAAAAGTGTTCCTTATACTCCATGGAGCTTCGGTTTCACCCAGGAACCGGCCGAAATGCTTTTTGAGCATTACGGGACGAAGGATCTTGATCAGTTTCTCCATCCGCACCTCTACGGTATCGGTGGCGGCAATGGATTTTTCACCAAGATGGGCGACGACTGTGTGAAGGATATCTTTGGGGTTGTCTGGGACAAGAGCGTAGACAAGGACATAGGCATTGTGAAGGGATGTGTTCTGCCGGAACCTTCCTTGAAGGGATATTCGTTCCCGGATCCGGATAATCCTGTTTTTTGGGCAAACAACGACAGCCTCAAGAGCGCGAAGGGCCAGGAGAGATACCGTGTCTACAGCATCGGATTCTCCCTCTATGAGCGCGCCTGGACCCTGCGCGGCATGGAAAACCTGATGATGGACTTCATCGAACATCCTGAATTCGTCGAGGAGATCATGAGGCGTATCACCGATTTCAACATCGAACTCGTCAGACGGGCGGTGAAGCTTGACGTCGATGCCGTTTATTTCGGCGATGACTGGGGCCAGCAGATCGGGCTCCAGATGGGGCCGGAGCTCTGGCGGCAGTTCATCAAACCCCAGCTGGTAAGGATGTATGGAGAAGTCCGCGGCGCAGGGAAAAAGGTTTTCATACATTCCTGCGGCGACGTGGATGAACTCTTCGACGAGCTCATAGACATCGGACTCAACTGCTTCAATCCGTTCCAGCCCGAGGTAATGGACGTATTCGCCCTCATGGACAAATATCACGGTAAACTTGCATTCCATGGCGGTCTTTCAACCCAGCAGACCCTGCCAAAGGGAACTGTCGAAGATGTGAGGGTTGACAGCGGCAAGCTGCTCAAAAATGGGCTGCGTGGAGGCTATATCTTCTCTCCGGCGCATGCTGTTGAAGGAGATGTGCCGCTGGAAAACATCCTCGCATTCATAGAATCCGCCACCAGCCAGCCCGGGTTCCAAAAGTAAAGCAGACATTCATGTCTGCTTCTCCTATTTCTGCTTTAAAATAGGCAAATCCGAAGTAGTTTATTTTTCCGGAAAATAAACTATGATAAACGGCAAGAAAATAGTCGTTGTGATGCCGGCATACAACGCCGAAAAGACCTTGATCCCGACCTATGATGAGGTCATGGAGCAGGGATGCGTGGACTTTGTCGTGCTGGTGGATGATGCGAGCGGCGATAAGACGGCAGAGATAGCTTCAAATCTCAAAAACGTGAGGGTTTTCAGAAACGAGAAGAACCTGGGCTACGGCGGCAATCAGAAAATCTGCTACCGTCTTGCGCTGGAAGAGGGGGCGGACATCGTCATAATGGTCCATCCAGACTACCAGTATACTCCGAAACTGATTCCGGCGATGGCCTCCCTGATCGGCAACGGCCTCTACCACTGCGTTCTCGGCTCCAGGATCCTCGGAGGGCACTCGCTCAGAGGTGGAATGCCTGTCTATAAATACATAAGCAACAGATTCTTAACCTTGGTGGAAAACTTCTTCTTGGGAGCGAAGCTTTCCGAATACCACACCGGCTACAGGGCGTTTTCCAGGGAACTCCTGCAGAAGCTCCCTCTCGATGGGAACAGCGATGATTTCGTCTTTGACAACCAGATGCTTGCGCAGATAGTCTGGACCGGATGCAAGGTCGCCGAGATCAGCTGCCCGACAAAATATTTTCCGGAAGCCTCCAGCATAAATTTCAGGAGGAGCGTAGTATATGGAATCGGCTGCCTGAAAACCTCGCTGGAGTTCTATTTTTCGAAGATAGGAGTCTCCGGAAACAGGAGATTCCCAGCTGAACTGAAGAACAGCCTTCAATGAAACAGATTTTCAAATGGAAATATCTGCCGCAGCTCCTCCTGGTCATACTGACAGCCGAGGTTTATTCCTGTTCCAGCACATTTCCACTGCTTGATGGATGGGACGACCACATCTACGTCTCCGGCAACATTGAAAAGCTGGGTTTCAGCGTTGAAAACATGTTCTACTGGCTCACGCATTCCTGTGAAGGATGCTATCTGCCGCTCACGATGTATTCCTACATGTTCGATTATGCCGTCTGGGGTCTCGGCGGGTTTGGATATCACCTGCAGAACATCTTCTGGCATGTCATGGCGGTTCTCGCCGTATTCATGATAATGAGGAATTTCGGGACCGGGCCATGGCTTTCCTTCTTCCTTTCCCTGGCATATGCCATACATCCCCAGAGGGTCGAATCGGTCGTATGGATATCTGAGAGGAAGGACGTAATGTGCGCGGCGTTCTATTTCTGGAGCATTTATTTCTGGCTGACGGAAAAAAGGACATACAAGATTTTCATACTCTTCCTGGCGGCGTTGCTTTCCAAGTCCATGGCGATAAGCCTGCCTTTCGTCTTCCTGATCTGCGAGTACTACGCTGAAAATAAGATCGACCTGAAGGCATGGACGAGAAAACTCTGGCCGTTTTTCCTGGCCGTACTTATCTTTGTGCCTGTGACAATCCTGTCCCAGGACATAAACAGGGAGGGGATCTCCCTGCCCAGACAGGCATATGTGCTCCTCCATAATATCGCCTGGTATGTCCGGACGACGTTCATCTCCGGCTGGCTGTCTCCGATCTATCCGCGCGTGACCTTGTCGGCCGTTGAGATATTATCAATGGTAGCCAGTTATCTTGTGATGTTCACCGCCGCAACTGCGTTCTTCCGTGGGAACAGGACATATTTCATGAACGGTGTAATTCCCCTGTTCCTCTGCTTCCTGGTTTCCCTCGCGCCTGTGGCAGGATTCCTGCCTCTCGGAGCTATAGACTATGCCGACAGGTACAGCTACATCCCGTCCGCGTTCCTCTGGATAATGGCGGGCGGTCTCATGGCCGGCAGTTTTACCAAAATCCCACCGGCGGAAAAGAGCCTTAGACATTTCATAAACTTGAAACTTATGACCTATGGAGGGATAACCTATATCGCCCTTCTCGCCTTCATGAACATAGTCTATTCCGGAATGTGGAAGGATTATCATTCAGTCCTATCGGCGGCTGGCAGCTATGAACCACCAAGCTACATGGCTCTCGGCGCTCTAGCAGATCTCGAACTTTCCCGTGGCAACTATGGCGAGGCTGTCAGGATCGCCGACAGGATCACCTCCCGTGAGAAAGGACTGGAAACGAAAAAGGGATATGACAAGATCATCCTCAAGGCGAAATATTCAAAGGCATTCGCCCTGTACAATCTCGGGAATAAAAAGGAGTCATTGGCGATTTTCGAGGAGATAAAACCGGAACTGGATGTAGATTCCTTCGGATCCGCGGAAGGATACAACAGCATGATCAAAATGATGATCAATTGCTGTGTTTCCACCGGAGACAGGGAAAAGGCCGAAAAGCTTAAAAAGGAATTTGAACGTCCAACATCGAACGTCCAACGTTGAACATCGCATCATGGAAATTGAAAAATCAGGGAATTCATCCTGTTGTCCTGTCTAAATATCACGGAGAATGTCTTATGCAGATTATCGGAGGAATAGCTTCAGGGATCCAGCTGGCAGTTCCCAGGGGGTTCTCTGTAAGGCCGACCGTCGGCAGGACAAGGAAATCGCTTTTTGACAGCATGGGTGTCCTGGCCGGATGTTCCGTTGCCGATTTTTTCGCGGGAAGCGGGGCGCTCGGACTCGAGGCCGCCAGCCGTGGCGCCGACAAGGTGTTCTTCCTGGAATCCGAACAGCGGAACTGCCAGATAATAACCGAGAACATTGCGAAAGTCGCAAAGGCGGGAGCCACCGCGGAGATGAAGGTAATATGCTCGGACGTACTGCATGGATACCCAAAGCTGCCGAGTGTAGATATAATATTGGCGGATCCCCCATACGACGTGACCGCAGACATGCTGTCCCGACTCATCTCAGATGCGAAGTTCGCAGAATGGGCTGGGGAGGCCGTGCTGATCTGGGAGATGCCCGACGACAGCCGGGCGCACGACATCAATAACATGCTAATTGGAAATAAAACCTGGAAGATGTTGAAGAAGAGGAGATTTGGAGATGCTGATTTCATGTTTTTGAAGGTGGCATGAATTAAATTGCTCCGTCTCTTAAAGATGGGTAAAAGGTAAATGAGAAAAAAATTATACAAGATTGAATTCTATGTCCCGGGCACGCATCTTGATGCGGTCAAGGCTGCGATCTTCGCGGCCGGAGCCGGCAGGATTGGGAATTACGACTCCTGCTGCTGGGAGACCGCCGGCAGAGGGCAGTTCCGCCCATGCGAAGGAAGCAGACCTTTCATAGGGAAAAAGGGGAAAGTGGAAAAGGTGAAGGAGTTCAAGGTTGAACTTGTATGCGATACAAGACATCTGAAGGGCGCCGTCAAAGCCCTGAAGAAATCGCATCCATACGAGACGCCGGCGTACCAGTACTGGGAAATAAAAACTTGATTGGAATCATGACATGCTAGATCTTGCGCTTCAAAATCCGAACCTCTATTTCATGATAGTCGTCCTGGTGATATTCTCCGTATGCTGCCATGAATATATGCATGCGAGGGTGGCGCTCTGGCAGGGTGACAGCACTGCCGCCGACGAAGGACACCTCACCCTCAACCCTCTCAAGCAGATGGGACCCCTGTCAATTTTCCTCACATTTGTCATCGGACTCGCATTTGGAGCAGTCCCGGTGAACCCTTCGAGGATGAGGCACAGGTATAGTCCGGCGCTTGTCGCCTTTGCCGGCCCTTTTGTCAATCTGGTGCTATTTCTTATTTTCTGTCTGGGGCTTGTGATTGTCACTATTAAAAGCGGCAGCATGTCCGAGGACGTATTCACTGGTGCGAGGGATCTTTTCACGATGGGGGCCACATTGAACGTCGTTCTTTTCGCATTCAACATGCTTCCGATACCGATGCTGGACGGATTTGAGGTGCTGGCTTATTTCGTTCCTACAATACACAGGGTGGACCAGAAGGTGAAGAACATTGTCTTCTTCGTGATGGTTATCGTGATTTTCGCCTCAAGCAGGTTTATTTTCATGGCGGGTGCTGTTGCCACATATGTGACGGCATCTGGCATGATGTTTGTAATCAATTTCTTACATCTGGGGAAACTTTTCTGATGCAGGAAGAGAAGATATGGTCGGTTTCCGAGGTCAACTCGGCAGTG
>CAZDNQ010000291.1:0-6315 GCA_964506605.1 uncultured Victivallis sp.
AGTCTGCGAGTTCCGCAAGATGCCCGGTGTCGTTTCCGCTGTCACCGGCGCTCGTGAACGTCGGCGGCTCCCTCCATTCAACAGGCTTCTCGTTCTCAGTAATCCTGTAAATCGACGAGTTGTGTATCGTCATGAAGTTCCCGCCCTTGACCGTAAGCTCCACTTCCTCCGTCGGAACATTGAACGATCTGCCATCGGTCAGGTTCAGGGATCCGACAGCTCCGTTAGCAAACTTGATGCTGACGGCATAAGCATCAGGTCCCTTTGAAAACGCGAACACCTTCGACGCATCTCCGAAGAGATACTGCGTCAGATCTATTATGTGTATGGTGAAATCAAATAGGAACGAGCGCCTGAGACTGTTGTTCTCATACTGTTTCGAGGCATAGTCGATTGAAATGCTGTAGCGGTCGGTTTCCGGGAACTTCGACAGCCATTCCTTCGCACGGGAATACGCCACATTATACCTTTTCTTGAATGCGTTCGTGCAAAGGATGCCTGTCTGCTTTGCGAACTTCGCAACTTCGAGGGCGGCAGCGGCAGTCTCCGCAGGGGGCTTTTCAGTATATACGGGAACCCCCTTCTTCAGCGCAAGCGGCGCGAGCTTCGCATGCATGTCCGCTGAAATGCAGATGATGACGCCGTCCGGCTTCTCAGCATCCAGCATCTTCTCCATATCTGAATAGACATTTCCTCCCCAGATCGCCGCATTCCTCTTCGCCTTTTCCGCATCCAGATCACAGACTCCGGCGAGCTGCGCGCCCGCCGCCCCTATCAGCGGATATATCCTCTTCGTCGAAAGGTTTCCGGCGCCTACAATGCAAATCCTCTGGACAGCCATGTCAAATCTCCTTTATTATTTTCCCGCAGAACTCCCTGGCTCCACCAAGAAGTCTTATAGTCTTCGCGTAATCATCCCTGCAGACTTCCATTTCAACAACGATCTCGCCCTGATATCCGTCGGCATCAAGCTGTGCGAAGAGCCCTTTGAAGTCAACCTCGCCCTCGCCGAACGGAACCCTCGCATCGCCTATCTGGTCCTTTATATGGACAAGGGCGATGCTCCCCCTGAGGAAATCATAGCCCTCCTTCCATTTAACACCGACAGAATGGAACATCCCGACCTCGAGCAACGTCTTCATCCTTCTGTCGTTTATCCCTTCAATTACGGCGCGATAGTCATCAATCGTCGTTATCGGCGTGCCCTTGTGGTTCTGCAGCACAGGAATGATTCCCAGTCCGTCAATCCCGTCAAGGAATTTCCCTGCGCAGGAAATGTAGAGTTCGCGTGTCTTCGCCTTGTAGATGACCACCTCCACGCCAAGCTCCTTTGCGAACTTCGCAGCCCGGATGGCAGTACCGAGGGAGGCTTCATCGCTGATCGCGGGCAGGTGCATCGAGGTGAAGCTCATCCCATATTTCCCAGCAAGCGCAAGATATTCTCCAGCGGACCTGTCAATATCAACCTTTGACTCAGCCCACTCGGTGAAGAGTTCGAATTTGCGGTATCCAACCGCTGAAAAATCCTTCAAGCACTGCTCAAGCCCTGTCTTCGGACACGAGCACGGGCTTGCAACCAACTGATCTATTTTCATTTTATATTCCTTTAACTTTTTGCCCACAGATAACACAGATTATTCCAATACCTCTCTTGTATTCTATTCCAATTTCGAGTTACAAGTTACTAGTTACGCTTTTTCTTTAACCATTTCCCTGTCGGCCGAATCAAAAGCGATATACATGACCGCATCGCAGTTCCCGATATTCTTCGCCTTGTGTGGAATGTTTGGCGGAACAGAGATCGTGTCTCCCGGCTCCATCTCTACTTCCTTTCCGTCCTCAATGACGTGCGATATCTTCCCTTCGATCAGTGTAAGTATCTCATAGCAGTTCGGATGGCTGTGCAACGGATTTTCACAACCTGGCTTTATCACGCACTTTCCAACAGTCATCTCGGTACTGTTTCCGAGTTTCCTGCTCGCATACCAGGTGAGCCCGCCCCAGTCAGCCTCTATCTTCTCCGCATCCTTCGCCTTCAGTATTTTCGTCTTTTCCATATTTCCTCTTTAGTATGTCGGGTTTCAACCCGACGTTTACAGGCGGGTTAAAACACCGCCTTACTTCTCCGTAAACACCGCCAGATATACGACCTTGGCGGTGACCGGCTGCAACTCATGTTCCTCTATCGAATCGAAATAGATGCTGTCGCCTGGAGACATCGAATACTCGACCGCCCCTACCCTGTATTTCATCTTCCCTTCGAGGACATATACGAACTCCTGTCCGGGATGCGAAAGCGGCCTGCCTTTGACCTCCCCCTTTTCGGCGACAAAGACATACGGCTGCATCACCTTGCCCTGCCGCTCCGACGCGAACGCAAAGAAGGAGTATCCCTTCTCGGTCATCGTCCTTGAGCCGGTCTTCGCGGCCGGTGTGAAGACAGTGCCGGTGTCCACCCCGTCGCCCAGAAGGCTTCCCACGTTGACACCGAGCGCCGACGCGATCTTCGACAGCGTCGACACCGGAGGCACGGTTTTTCCGGCTTCGATCTTGCAGAGCAGGCTCCTGGTGAACCCGCAGACTTCAGCGATGTCCTGGAGTGTCCTGTCCTGGAGCCTCCTGGCCTTCCTGATCCTTCTTCCTATTCCAGCTTCCATTGGCATTCCTTTTTGTTTACAATATTTACTATTATTCAACTTTGTTGAATTACAAGCGCCGAAATGCAGAATCCAGCGGGATTCACCTGAACGCGGGCGTCCATGTCCGGCAAATTCCACCTGTACACCCGCCGGCCAGGATGGCCGCGTTCCAGACGGGAATGGGCGCTTCTGGCTCATATCCGCCCATCCATCCTTCATCATCCATCTTGATTTTCCTGTTCCGCCAGCTATCTTCCGTGCACAATGAAAGACTACATAAACAGCTGGATATCCAGGAAGCTGCCGAAACTCCACGATTTCCTCGGCCGCAGCCTGTTCACGTCGATCGCGCTGCTCATCCTCATCGCGGGCGCCATGGGACTTGCAGTGTTCCTGTTCTTCAATTCCGCGGCACCGACAAAGATCACCATCCTTGCCGGACCACAAGACAGCATTTTCAGAAAACTGGCTGACAAATACAAGACCATCCTTGCAAAAGAGGGCATAAGGCTGAAAATCATCGAGTCGGAAGGCTCGCTGGACAACCTGAAGAAACTGGCAGACCCAGCCTTCAAGGCCAATGTCGCATTCGTCCAGGGCGGTGAGACCGAAGGCGTCGACATAGATAATCTTGTATCCCTTGGCAGCATCTCATACCAGCCGCTTGCAATTTTCTATACGGGCGAACCAAAGACCATGCTCACCGGATTCAAGGGCCAGCGCCTCGATATAGGCCCTAAAGGCTGCGGCTCGCACATATTGACACTGGCTCTGCTCAAAGCCAACGGCATTGACGTTTCGAAGGATGTGACACTGATAGATACCGGTAAAGAGGATATCGCACAGGCCCTGATAGACAACAGGATTGATGCGATCTTCACCATGACAGACTCGGTCTCCCTCGATACACTCCGGAAACTGATGAGGGCCCCAAATGTCCGGTTGTTCAGCTTCTCGCAGGCTGACGCCTACACCCGACGTTTCAACTACCTGAGCAAGCTCGAGCTTCCAAAAGGCACTTTCGACATCGGCAGGAACATACCGGCCGAAGATGTCTACATGCTAGGGCCTACGGTGGAACTCATCGCACGGAACAACCTCCATCCCGCGCTGGTCGACATACTTCTCGAGACCGCACGAGAAGTACACGGTCCGGCGGGAATATTCAAGAAAAGCGGTGAATTCCCTTCTCTTGTGGAACATGAGATACGCATAAGTCCCGACGCCACCAGATACTATACAAGCGGAAAGAGCTACCTGTACCGGACCTTCCCATTCTGGCTGGCGAGCCTGATAAACCGTTCTCTCGCAGCAATACTGCCAATTGTGCTCCTGGTGATACCGGCTGCAAAGCTTATTCCAGTCATATGGCGATGGAGGATGCGCTCCAAGATCTACCGCTGGTACAAGGTGCTCTTTGCGCTGGAACACGACATGTTCAACCCGGCAATGGATGAAAAGAAGCGCGGAGAACTCCTGCTGCGCCTCGACCACATAGAAAAGTCTGTGAACATGATAAAGGTGCCATCCCCGTTCGGAGAAGAGCTCTACTCTTTGAAGGGGCACATAAACTTCGTCCGCGAAAAACTGCTCGCGGGAAAGAAGTGATGAGAAGCGGAACGCCGGCTACCTCTGGTATATCGGCAGCTGGTGGTAGGTCACGCTGAGCGCAAGCACCGCCATCGCGGTCGCATAGCACGGCCCGGGCTGGTTCTCCTGCTGTGAGACATTGGGCCAGGAACCGTCCTCCTTCTGCAGCTTCAGAAGCGTCCCGTAGATTTTAGGCGCGAACTTGTCCCACTTCTCCTCCCCGAGCTGGAACATCCCCTGCGCAAGATAGTAGTGGGCGTAGTAGAAGAAAGGTATCTCATGTGTCTTGTTCAGGTCATACCTGCCTGAAATGAACTCACCCGCCTTGACAGATGCATCCTCGCCGTGGTGTCCGCAGAGCTCAAGGCACAGCAGCGCCACGCCGGTCTGCGTTATGCTGGCCCCATTTCCAGGCTGGTATCCAAATCCGCCGTCCGGCATCCGGCACTTCAGTATGAACCGCACCGCATCGTCGATCGCCTCCTTGGGAACCGGGGCTCCGTTGTTGCGGGCCGACCTCAGCGCCATCAGCGCCCAGCCGGAATGCGAGAGATCGCTGTCGTTGCTGTTTCGTTCATAGCGCCAGCCGCCGCGGTGCGCATCCTGCTTCTGCACCTTCTGCGCATCAAGGATTATCCTGAGCGCCTTGCCCAGCGCCTCATCCACCTTCTTCTGACGGTCCGGATTCACCATGCCTGAAACCTCGGACAGCATCAGCGTTGAAATATTATGGCTGTACATCTGTCCGCCGCCGTTTCCGACCAGGCTGCCGTCGGGAGACTGCGAAGACAGGACAAAGTCTATTCCCTTGTCAATCACTTCCCCGTAAGGTGCAAGCTCCGGAGCATATCCGCGCGCCAGAAACGCCATCACGCACAAGGAAGTTATCGCCGTGTTCTTATGCATCTCCCCGGGAAATGAACCGTCCGGCAGCTGTGATTTTGCGAGATACGCAAGCCCCCTGTCAACCGAATCATCGAACGACTTCTGGAACTGCACATCCTGTTTCGCCTTGACCTCGTCTGAGAAAACCCGGATTCCAGAACAGGACAGCATTACGCAAAACAGCATGGGCATAAAACATGTCAGGACGCTGTTCCCTATCAACATTCGATGTTCGATGTTCGATGTTCGATGTTCATGAATTCTGATTTCCATCATTTGCCCTCCATCCCGCGTTTGGAAAGCTCCTCGAAATACCGTCTTATGATCTCACGGTACTCCTCCGGACCCTCGTTGGCCGACGACTGCAGGATCTCGCTCCGGAGATTGCCCGGAAGCTTCAGCCAGTCCTCATATCTTATCCCGAGACGCCGCGCTATAACATCAAATCCGGGCGGCGCCTTCTGCGCCTGAGCCTCGTTCTTGCCACCGACACTCACAGAAGACATCTTCCCAGGAGATGTGTTCATTCCCGCCTTCGCCGCCTGCGCCATCGCCTCGCTCGCAGCGGCATTCAGCGATTCCGCCGACTGTATCGCGTCTATCGCGTTCTGCTCCACCGCCGCCTTCCTTGCGAGTCCTGAGGCCTCAGGAAGCGACTGTTCGCCATCCGATGACTGCGCCTGCTGCGCCGGAAGCTTATTCGCCGCATCCTCAATCGCCCCCTGCGCCTCCGCCATTTTCGCAGCAGCCTGCTCAAGGGATTTTGACGAAGCCGCCTGCGCCTGTTTCAACTCGTTCGGAAGATGTCCTGACAGCTGCTTCGACGGATCCTGTTTCATCTTCCTGGATTCGTCAAGCATCCTGTCCATGGTCTTGCCTGCGCTTTCCGCGCCCTGGAGCGCATTCTGCAGGCTGTTCTGTCCTTCTGCGGCAAGCTGCTGCCCCCTCTGCGGAAGATTAAGTTCGCGGGCATTGGCCAGGAATGCCTCAGCCTCCTTCTTCAGCTCCTCGGCCCTCTTTTCAATATTCTCCTGCTGCGCCGAGAGGTTCTCTAGCTGGGTTCCGTTGGCGAGGGCATCAATCTCCTTCCGGATCATCTCCTGCTTCCCGGCAACTTCACCTGCATGTTTCGCAAGCTGTGACACCTGGGAACTGCCTGAAGGTTCAGCACCGTTCTTCTTCCCACCTATCTGCGATGCCG
>CAZDNQ010000292.1:0-6299 GCA_964506605.1 uncultured Victivallis sp.
CACTGTTGCAAGGACGGTCACAGCCAAGATCAACGGGACTGCCGTCGCAGATTCATTGAAGCTGCCTCCGGAAGTGAAGATCGATGCTGTAAGCGCCGCAGGTTTCCGTTTCAACGAGCCGGTCGTTGAAGGCAAGCCCGCGGTCAGCAACTACCGCGTGGAAGTTGCGAGTTTCGCAACTGGCGGGCTCGAGCCTGTCGACATAGGTGCCTTCTTCGTGAATCCGGATCAGGATGCGGTTTTCCGGTGGCGCGTGGCTTCTCCGGGGCCGAGCGATCAGGTCCCTTACTTGGTAAATGATTATACAGGCAGACAGATTGACAAGGGCAACGCCGTCCTGAATTCGGATTCCACGCTTTCCCTTGTCCGGAAGTTTCCGAGAGGATATTTCGAGATCAGTTTTACTGAAGCGAATCAGACGTTCGGCGTGGTCTCTCTTGAGCCGCACAACGGCGCCGCAGATCCTTTCTTCTGCATGGATTCCGCGCTGACCTGGCTTGAGCTCCGCCCGGAAAAACGCGCCGCACTGGTGAAGATCCTTGCCAGATGCGGTATTGCGATGTCACGTGAACGCCTCAGCCACGGTTCGGTGAATCCCGACAAGGACAAGTGGAACTGGGAAGGCGGGGACAGGGCTGCGGAAAGCATGAGGAAAACATATATTGCCGACAAGGTGCCGATACTGGAAATCCTGTCGGGCGGAGGCAGGCACATGGATATAATGAAGGGGGCTCCATATTATCCACAGAACCTCGCCGAGGCATCTCTTGCATGGATGGAACTCGAAAAGCACTGGAGCGGGGCCTGGGGAGGGGCGGAAGTCTTCAACGAGCCTGACCTGGCCAACATTCCGGCAGAGCAGTATTCTTCTCTCGTCAAGACTGCGAGTTTCGCAATGTCGCAGTCACAAGTTCCGCTAGTGTCCGGAGTTTTTGCAGGCATGCCTCCAGGGCCATTCTTCGATACTTTTGCCGCGAACGGAGTCCTGGACGATTCAGATGCGGTCAGCCTGCATTCCTATGACAAGGCGCCTGATGTTGAAGGCATGTTCCTGAGGTTCCGTGCCTGGCTCAGGGCACAGGGCATGGAATCGATGCCTCTCTGGCACACGGAATGTGGTTGGGCCTGGGTGAACGGACCGGCACGTCCTCCTGTAGAACAGGATTCGATTAGTGCGCTTGAGATCAGCGCGAAGGCGGTCGAGACTAAAGTTTGCGGTGCCGTACGCCACTTCCCGTTTGTCTATGTCTATTACGAGGAGGGGCAGAAGAACTTCGGAATGATGGGGCGAGAGGTTTCGCCGCTCCGGAGCATGGCTGGATATGCTGTCTGCGCAGGGGTTCTTTCCGGAAAGGAGTACGTTGGCGATATCGTCGGCCTGGACAAATCCATAAGGCTTGCACGGGTCTTTGCGGGGAACAGCTCCGACGACTGTGTAATCATGCTTTATACAGGGAAGCTTGCTGCAGAAGCGGCGGTCCCATTTCCTGTTAAGGCCAAGGGAGCCGAGGGTGTTGATGGAAGGAAGCTCGAGATCGCAGGTGGAGAAATCCCGGTTCCTGACGGTATGACATATGTCTTTGCGTCCTTGTCGTCCCTAGGGGCTTCCCTGAAGAAGGACACTTCTGCTGCGAAGCTTTATGCGATCGGGAAGGAGCCATTGGGGCGGAAAAGGCTTTCATCGCCTTTGATCCTGCAGTTCATGAACGAGAAGACTCCGCAGCGCAAGTTGGCGAGCAAATATTTTATCTCCAGCGAAGTCGCACGCAACCTTCCTATAACTGTCAGGATACATAACCTTTCAGATAAGGCGGTAAAGGCTGTTCCTTCGCTTCAGCTCCAGTCCGGTGGAAAGAAGTTCGAACTGGATCCGATATCTGTTCCAGCGATGTCAGCAGCCGAGGTTTCATGGAAGGTTGACGCTTCGCAGGATCTGGACATTGCGGATATACGGATGATAACAGTTTCTGCAAAGGCGGAGACGGGGATCCAGCCTTCTCCTCTTGCAATTCCGATGGTGATGGACGGGACACTCGAAGAGCATGTCAGGAGACATGGCAGCCAGAAGCCCCTGCCGATAACAGATCTTGGCCTGTGGAAGGAGAACATTGCCGGAAATGGGCAGTCGAAGTTCAGCGCCGGAGGCGGTATCTGGAAGATGGATGTGAACTTCTCCAATCCGACAGGCAGCTGGGTGTATCCGGTTTATACACTGCAGAAGGCGATAGATCCCGCCGTCGATTCTGGATTCATACTCCGTGCAAGAATAGCCCGGCCAGCCGGAAATGTCGCCCTCATGGCTAACCCGAACCAGCCCGATGGATTCTGGATGAATGACATATTTCCTGCTGACGGCGAATGGCATGTGGTGTATATTCCATTTGAAGACATGAAGCCGGGGCCTGGACATGCAGGGATGCAGAATACCCGCCTCAATCCCGCCAGCTGGAGCAAATTGGCGATAGGGATGGGCGGGACCAAGGAGAATTCACTCGAAATAAGCCATTTGATAATAGTAGGGAAATGAAGAACAATTGCGCGTTACCTTGAATTCATTGAATCCTGAAAATCCTGTCAAGATAATTCCTATGTTTCAAATAATTCAGCAAGGGGCAAATGAAAGACAAATCTGGAATTGTAAGAGAGCAGCGTCTTGTCGGCTATGACGACGCCGTCAACTTCATACCGTATTACACGTCGGACGTCTGGAGCATGGAAGAAGATTATTTCATCTTCTACAGCCAGCGGAACGGCGTGATCTCGCTGAACAGGTATTTCCCCGGACAGGAAAAATATGAGCTGATATTGGAAATGGGGAGCTGGGCATCGTCGTTTACTTCCCAGAAGGATCCGTTTTCAGAGTTAGTCTGTTCGGGGCATGTCAGGAACACTGAAACAGTCCTGCTGCCTTTTGAAAACCGGATATGCCATGTGTCGATTCCTGGAAAGTCAATGAGGTTTTCAAATGCCAGGTTTCCGGATGACACACAGCTCGCGGGCCCGTTCCATGTAAGCCATGACGGGAAATATCTGACGGGGGTGAACTACGGCAGGTCTCCATCCAAAATTGAGAGGACATCAATATTCGTCTATGACATAGCCGGGGAGAAGATCATCCTCCTGAAGGAGTTTGATTTCTGGGCGAACCATCCGCAGTTCTTCCGGAACACCGACCTTATGCTCTTCTGCCATGAGGGCGCGACCGAGGGGATTTCTGATCGAATGCACATTTTCGAGTGGAAGCGGGGAGCCCATTATCCGTTCTATCCCCAGAAGCACAACGATAAAGGCGAATTGGTTGAATGTATCGGGCATGAGATGCCTGCCGGAGACAAGGTGATAACGGTAAGATATCCTGTCTCAAAGATGCCGGACTGCGGAATTGTCCTGGCGGATCCAAGGACGAAGTCCGGAGAACTCATAGACCATGACGACTATCTGCATGTGGCTTCAAATGCCGCCGGGAATATTTTCGTGATGGACACCTGCTGGTGGGGGAACACGACGCGCAAGACCGAGGACCAGAGCGATATCTTCCTGTACGACAAAAGATCGAAGAAGAAATATTTCCTTGCGGGTGTCTGCTGCTCCATGAAGAACCAGGCCTACCATGTCCATCCACGCCTGAACATGGCAGGTGATATTGTCCTGGCGACGGCAAAGGAAAGCGTTGGTTCCCCGAATGCGAAAATCCTCATGCTCAAGCTCGACTTGGGGTAAGGAAGGGATTTACTTTTCTTCTCTTCATGCTAACTTTCAATTCATCCTGTAAATCCTGTTATCCTGTCAAAATATATTAGGAGAATTACCCGTGAATCTATTGAAGGCGCAGATAAAGGAGCTTGAGAAGCTGAATGTCCCCACTTATAGGCGTCCGGACTACGACGCGTTCTGGAAGAAGACAATGAAAAAGGTGGAAAGCCTGCCATTGAATGTGAAGAGCCGGAGGCTGGCTGACTATCCGATTGACAAGATGGATGTCCGCGAACTGACCTTTGAGGGACTGGACGGCACTGAGATCTCCGCCTGGCTCATCCTCCCCCCTGAAGCGAAGAAAATGAAGGTGCCTGCTATAATCCAGTTCCATGGCGCAGGCGGCAGCAAGGGCGAACCTGAGAACTTTTCGAACTGGATCCTGATGGGGGTCGCTGTGATTGCGTTCGACTACAGGCTGCAGTCGGGAAAGACAGGCACGAAGAGCGGATTCGCGACGTGGTCCACGAACGAGTGGCTTGCCATTGGCATACTGGACAAGGAGGATTCGTATATATATAGGATGATAACCGATTCGCTCAGGGCTGTCAAGCTTGCACGTGAGACGAAGGAGATCGATCCGAAGAGGATTGCCATCACCGGCGGCAGCCAGGGCGGAGGGATGTCGCTTGCAGTTGCCGCGTTCGACAGCTCGATTAAGCTCTGCATGGCTGACGTGCCATCGAACTGCTGGCTTGAGAAGAGGGTTTTTGCGCGTTCAGGCGGTGGCAACCAGATCGCGGAATTCATCAGGAAGCATCCGGAATGCCTCGGCCAGGTCGAGGAGACGCTCAGCTACCTCGACAATCTCAACTCCGCCGACAGGATCAAATGTTCCGTGCTTGTCTCCTGCGGTCTCAAGGATCCGATCTGCCCTCCTGATACCGCGTATGCCGTGTTCAACAAGATCAAGGCAAAGAAGAAGATGATAGCCTATCCCTTCAACGAGCATGAAGGCGGTGGCAACACGCACAACCGCGAGAAATTGAAGTTCTTCAGGGAGAATATTGGCTGAGCCATGAATCTAAAGACTCAATACACGGTCGGCTCATATCTTATCAAGCGCCTCCAGCAGGTTGGCGCAAGACACGTGTTTGGAGTTCCTGGCGACTATGTGCTCAAATTGTTCAGCATGCTTGAGAAGAGTGAAGTCGACCTTGTCTGCACCTGCAATGAGCTTAATGCCGGATATGCCGCCGACGCATATGCCAGGGCGAACGGAATAGGCGTGGTATGCGTGACGTACGGTGTCGGAGGATTCAGCCTCCTCAACGCGGTGGTCGGAGCATATGCGGAAAGGGTGCCGATGGTCGTGATCAGCGGGGCCCCGCGGCTTGCCGAACGAAGGCACCACCATCTCCTCCACCATACCGTAGGCGACATGAACCTGCAGTGGAAGATCTACGAGCAGACTACGGCGTATTCGGCGCTCCTGTCAAATCCCGCCAGCGCCGGACGGCAGATCGATGAGGCGCTCACAGCATGTCTCCGCAGCAGGCGTCCCGTCTACCTGGAAATACCAATGGACATCGTACCGCTAGCCTGTCCGCCTGCAGGCGAGTTTGAGATTGACAGGACGATACACAGTGATCCTGGCGCGCTGGCGGAAGCTGTGGAAGAGGCGTCATCACTTGTGAACGCCGCATCAAATCCAATGATACTAGCCGGTGTAGAAGTGCACAGGCTGGGAATCAGGGACAAGCTCCGGGAATTCATAGATCGCGTGGAAATGCCTTTTGCTGCAAGCCTTCTGGGGAAGACCGTTGTCTCGGAGCAGGATCCGTTGTTCGCAGGGATATACGGCGGAGCCGCATCCTGGGGTTCCGCGAGGAAATACGTCCAGGAATCGGACATGCTGCTTAGTCTCGGGGTGCTGATGACCGACATCGAACTTGGAGGCAGGAGGACGATACTTGATCCATCAAAGATGATCCTTGCCAACTCAGACAACGTACGCATCAAGCACCATGTCTACAACCGTGTGAGCCTGGAGGACTTCATCGATGGGCTGATGAGGAATGTCTCGCCCAGGGGCTGCAAATCGGCGAAGACAGACCATCCATACGGGGACATTGCTAAGAAAATTGCTTTGGATCCGGCTGCTCCCCTGACTGTCAGGAATTTCTACAGCAGGATGAACAGGTTCATCGGCAGGGGCGATGTGATAACCGCCGACTCAGGGGACTCCATGCTTTCCTCGGCTAACATGTGCCTGCCTGAAGGCGTTGATTTCTTCAACCAGTCTTTTTATCTGTCCATAGGCTATGCGGTGCCGGCCACACTGGGGCTTGCGCTTGCTCTGCCGGGAAGAAGGCCTATAGCGTTTGTCGGAGACGGGGCGTTCCAGACAAGCGCACAGGAACTATCGACGATCATAAAGCTGAAGCTGCCAGCGGTGATATTCGTGAGCAACAACCAGGGCTATCTCACCGAGAGGATGCTGCATGAGGACGGACCGTACAACGATGTCAACATATGGAAATACCACAAGATCCCTGAAGTGTTCTCAGGGGGCACCGGTATGCAGGTTAGGACTGGTGGCGAAC
>CAZDNQ010000293.1:0-6280 GCA_964506605.1 uncultured Victivallis sp.
ATACTACAAGCAGGTTCGACCGAACCAGATCTATTTCAAGCTTGCACAGCTTATTCTTGACGATCTTATACAGGGGCAACAGGCTGAAGGCAGCAAAAGAGGATCTATTAAGCTTCTCGCAAGGCATCAGCTTTTTCCGGAGATATACGCCATTGTCAAAGAATATGTCGATAAGAAAGTGAGATTCAAACCTGGTGTGGATATGCGTGAGCTTGGACTTCAAAGATATGCCGAGACTATAAGAGTAAGGATCCGCGACAATATTCTGCCGTCCGCTACCAAGGACAATAGGCTTCTGCCGGTATTAAATTCATTCCAGCCATATACGAGTACGGAAAACGTCAACTACCAGACAACGCGATTGGTGGTTGATCTTGAAAAGAGCCATCTTAACAGGGCGGTTATTTTGAGTGGCTGGGAGAAGCGGGCTATTGAAATCCTGGAGATGTCTGACTCAGTAATCTGCTTTTCCCCAAACGACCGTCAGATAGGCCTTATTATCCCATATGAATATGAAAACCAAAGACATAACTATGAGCCGGACTTTATCATCAGGTTGAAGAATGATAAGAGACTCCTCTTGGAGATAAAGGGCAAAAAAGGAACTATTCATGAACCGGATCAGGTTCTCGCCAAGAATGCCGCAGCGAAAAAATGGGTTTCTGCGGTCAACAACCTTGGTAAATATGGCACCTGGGCTTTTGAGATATGTGAAAACCTCGACAATCTTAGAGACATAATCGATTCTCATGTCGACAAAGACTCTGTCTCTACCCCCTTTAGATTTGTTACGCCTACAAAGGAAAATGCATGGATAAAATGCGTTCCTCTCACGACAATTAAAGCTGCGGCCGGCCTCTTCAGTGAAGAACAGTTGAGCCTGGACAAGTATGGCGATTGGGCGGAAGACTGGGTGGAATGGGATGACGCTCCTCCTTTTGAATATGGCATGTTTGTAATGCAGATAAGAGGGAAGTCAATGGAACCTAAGATTCCTGATGGTTCCTATTGCCTTTTCCAAAAGCCCAAGGCTGGAAGTCGACAGGGAAAGATAGTCTTCGTCTGGCATTCTGGTGTAAATGACCCGCATACCAGCGGGCAGTATACCGTCAAGGTTTATGAGAGCGAAAAGCGCGGTGACAAGGATATGGAATGGCAGCATGTCCAGATAACCTTGAAACCTCTAAACCCTGAATACAGCCCGATAGTTCTTACACCTGAAAAAGAGGGGGATGTCAGGATAATCGCCGAATTTGTTCAAGTGATTGGCTGATAAAAATGGAGGAACACTATGCCTGAAGATATTTCAGTAAGTTTTGAGCATTGGAAATATATATTCCCTGATGAAGTATTAACAAAATACGGCAGCCCATTCTTTTCAAAGAAAGAAGCTGCAGAGTTCCTAATTCCTGAGGTGTACGAGAATAAAAGACCAATCTATTCTTCTATAGAGATGCTTCAATTTTCCAGGGAGCAGCTATTGGCAGCTAATGAAGCATTTCCTGAAGCTGCCCTTTCAGATCCTCTTGCCGATCTGGAAGTATGGGATGATTGGCGTTTAGGGATAAGATCATTCCCTTATCCAGGCAAATACGGACCTCTAGGCATAATGAATCAGGATAAGAAAACGACTGCTACCTCAAGCGTTGGTGTTATAGGTGAAATAATGACCGGCTTATTTGCGCAAGCCGGCTTATCACCGTGGATTCTAGTTAGGGTCATAAGGCATTGGCCCGACTTTATTTATCAAATTAAGAATGACAGATATGCATTTGTAGAGTCAAAGGCCTTTACCTGGATTGATTATGAGGAGCAAAGACATGATGAATCAGAACTAATTCCTGATACGGTTTTTGGAGAAGCTTTAATTGATGCCATATCACAGCTAAATGCAGATCCTTTTGTTCAGGTATGGTATTCATTTACAGCAATTACCAGTATCAGGCCATTTGAATTTAAAGTCATATTTTTAGAATTGGATACTACTGAAAATAGAAGAGCGCATGTGGAAAAGAGGATTTTGCCGGAGGCTATTATAAAAGGTCTTTCTGAAAGGGCACTTTTATTGACTGCAAGTAAGATTGAGGACCCTTTCTTGCTGGATCTTGCAAGGAAAACAAAACTTTCAAAAAACGAGATGAAGATATACAAGGAAAGGCTTACCCGTAATGCGATGGAAGAAATAGAAGGGATGTTTTTAAATAACAATTTAAAAACATGCGTGTTTCAATCAAGGAAAGAGTTTGAAGATAAAATTAGCATTCTTGCTGAAGATATAAGAATATCAGATACAGATAAGGTTGGAAGACGTCTGTTTGACGCTCTTGCTTGTTCCGGCAATAATGGATTAACTAGAATTAGAGACATAGGTGCAAATACGCTCTATATATGGAACATGAGTGAAAAAGCTATATTTGAAACATCTCAGAGATGGATAGAAAGTTCATGGGATACGGCTAATCGGTCATGGAAAGATATCGGTGGTGTTAAGGTATGGCTCTGCGGCGGAGCTGTTTTTGCAGTAGGGAAAAACCTTGATGGCACAAGGATTGAGTAATCAGCAGCTCATCTGCTTGAAATTCAGTATTTAAATAAATCACAGGGGGATATTATGGAATTTGAAATTGACAGGCCCGAAGAGATCATTGTTGTCAGGAAAATTATTTCGTCTCTTACCCGTCTGAAAAACAAATCAATTGATAGTTTGAGCTCTGATTCTCAGATAACGGATGTTGACATGCGCCGTGGATTAAGAATCATATCCGATTCCATAGAACCTTATCTTAAGACTCGTGTTGGAGCAGGCGAACATATCCATATTCCTGTTGGTCATGACGGAGAATTTATAAATAAAAAGCCCTATATGTTTACTCTTGGGTGCTGGTGCTGCCGTGCGACCTCATGGACAGAACTAATCAAATCTGTTGTCGATATAATCTCTATTGAGGCGGATGAGAAAGGAAGTTATTTCGAAGATACTGTTTTGAAAATCAAAGGAGATAGAAGATCATACTTCTCTAAGAACCGCGGGGAGCTTGAACGCCCCGAGCGAGTCTTCAACAGGGATTTATTCGTAGAGACAAACTTATCTGCAAACAACACTGTTATTTTCTTGGATAAGACTGTTAATGCATTCAAATATAAAAACTTTGACTTTGACACCATGTAAGAACGCCCTCCCTGGAAACCATTAAGGAATGTGCGAGATTCGCACGCCAAGTTATTTTTCTTCTATGGAAATAGAACATTCTGGGTGCTTAGGGGTTACTGCCGAATATCCTGGGAAGATGACGGTATAACTCATAGGAAGCGAATAATGAATTCAAGTAGTGTCAAGATGCTGGCAATTGCCGATACCGATGATATTCCAGAACTGAAAGAAGTTCCTGAGGCGGACATCCTGATCTCGTGTGGAGACGTGGCTGATCAAACAATCCTGCGCATTGCGGAAATATCACGTTGCTCCCGGATCTTTGCAGTCAAGGGTAACCATGACAGCGGCGGTCCGTTCAGCCCACCTATCCTTGATCTCCATCTAACCGTTCGCAAGCATTGCGGAATCAGCTTTGGCGGATTCAACGGCTCCTGGAAATATAAGCCGAAAGGATATTTCCTGTACGAACAGGATGAAATACAAAGGCTCCTTGCTTCATTCCCTCCTGTCGATGTCTTCGTGGCGCACAACTCGCCGAGGTATGTCCATGACAGGGAGGACGAGATCCATATCGGATTTGATGCATTCAAAACATACATAGATCGCACTCAGCCGAAACTGTTCCTGCACGGGCATCAGCACATAGACCAGGAGACCCTTATTGGCAGAACAAGAGTGATTGGCATATATGGGCAGAAACTACTGGAACTTTCAAATTCCAAATAAAGGAAAAATGTTTTGTTCAACGACTGCATATTCTCCCCTGACCGGAAATACAGGTATGTCCTTAAACACCGCTGGGACGACCTTATGCCGGAAAAGGCCTGCATGTGGATTGGGCTTAACCCCTCCACCGCAGATGAACAGCAGCTTGATCCCACGCTGAGAAGGATAAAAGGATTCTGTGTAACGCATGACTTCAACTGTTTCTACATGCTGAACATCTTCGCCTTCAGAGCAACTGATCCAAAGGTGATGAAGGCGGAAAGCGATCCAACCGGTCCTGAAAATGATAGGTGGCTGAAGGAGATATCGGACAAATGCACGCTTATTGTCGCCTGCTGGGGAGGCCACGGGAAACACATCGGCAGAGCCGATGCAGTTATAAAGCTACTGTCATCTCATGGGAAGACGCTCCACTGTCTTGCCAAAACCAAGGAAGGATATCCTGGACACCCGCTATATTTACCGGGCAATGCTGAACTGAAGGTCATCTGATCAGCTAGTTGTTTTTCTACCTGCCTTGCTCTTCTGTGAGTATGTGGAGGGGATATAATGTTCATTCCACCATTTCACGGCCAGTTCCTCGGCCTTCCTCCTGTTAATGGCAGCTACTTCCTTTGAGTTCTCTTTATTTGTAAGCTCTCCTTCAAATTCAATCATTGCTGCCCGTTCTTCAAGTAGATACTGCTTGTCCGGATTGAGCCTACTCATCAACTCTTCGTATTTTGTCATTGGCATTCTCCGATTCTTATTGCTGCATATAAATTTACAAGTCTGGTCTTCTTTCATCCGTTATTATCCGTATTCTTCCATGTTTCCCATTGGAGTCATCAAAGGGAAACCCATCCTTCTTGCCCTCAAATATCATGGAATCAGACACCTTGCCACCCAAT
Organism: uncultured Victivallis sp.; assembly: GCA_964506605.1. Classification (GTDB taxonomy): domain Bacteria; phylum Verrucomicrobiota; class Lentisphaeria; order Victivallales; family GWF2-50-93; genus GWF2-50-93. The sequence goes on from CAZDNQ010000293.1 coordinate 4,771, forward strand.
TCGCTGAATATCCTCTTCAGTTCCGCCGCCGGATCTTTCACGAATGCCTCATTGTCCAGATTCAGATAGATTGCCAGAGATATTACTTTGATTTCCTTGTTCCGGGTAAAAGTAGGTTTTGGTTTGCGTGGGCTGTAATCTGATTTCCATCCCTCCCATTTCAGGATATGTCCAAAGCGATCTGTCCTATTAGGATAATCCTCATAGTATCTTACGAGGCAGCGATCATTGGTCATTTCTTCGTATCTCCGGATATCCTCCTGGATAAGTTCATATTCTTTGAAAATGTCGTAGAATAATCTTTTCAGCGGCGGCGGATCCGGTATCGGATATTTCCTTACTATATTTTTGACGATGAGGGTGACTTTCTCCTTTTCCATAGAACAGTCCTCTCTTTTTGATTAGAGCCTACAATGCCATTATGGACATTTTGCGTCCTATTGGATAGGAATGGAATTATATTTATCTTTATCTAAAGCAGGACTGATACTTGGACATAAAATGTCCAGATGCAGAGTATAAAGTGTCTCCATGCTTTGGGGGTAGCATCCCCCGGCGTGGCTGGCACGGATGAGGCATTATGTCCCCCGGTTGGTTATGCCGGGGGCCTAATCTGAAATCAAAAGGAGTAACATATGAAGAAAGCTTGTACAAGAAACAAGACGGTTGAAAATCGAGGAACTTGGGTCGAGCTGGAGATTAACAAAGGGGTGATGGACGTCAATGAGGGGATCCGTTATACATGGTCATACCGTGGCCTGCTCGAAGAACAGCAGCATGACAGGCTGATGGAGAGCGCCAGCGAAGGCAATTTCATCAGACTGGATCACGTCTACTGGATAGATGCTAAAAGGCATGAGGACGGCGTGTTGAACATTCATCCAGTCAGGTTCGGCAAGGACTACATTTACAGGAATTTCCTCGGTTCCATATTTGTCAGGGCCTCTGACGTGGTATCGGTTATCTATATTGACGGCAAGAAAGATGTTGAATGGATCAATGATGCTGCTATGTGGAAAAACCCCAAGGAGCTTTTCCTGGACCATGAATTCGGAGGAATTAGCTGTTCGAGGCCCGACAATGCTGGCAAAAAAAGAAAAACTGAGAAGGTATGGATGGAGCTTGAGACGAACAAAGGGATATCCTTTGGGCACGATATTCAAAGTCATCAGTGGATCTCTAGTTACAGAGCATCATTGGAGCCTAAGGATGTCAAGCGAATTCTGGAGAATCCATCAGATCCGGGCTTTGTGACATTGGACAACGTTTACTGGTTCAATAGCAAGTGGATTGACGATGAACTGAGAATATGGCCTGTCAGGTACGGGATGGATAATGTCGGCACACACAGGAACATGTTGGGCAGGCAGGCGGTCCGTATCTCGCACATAGTAACCTTGGCCCCGCTTGACGGTGAAGCAGATCTTCAATGGATGGAAGAAAACGCCAATCGCAACAGACGGGAGAACATGGTTGAATTCATCGATGCTTAGCTTAAAGCACATCTATT
>CAZDNQ010000294.1:0-6277 GCA_964506605.1 uncultured Victivallis sp.
GCGCAAATGCAAGCCGGGATTTTAATTTTTCTTGAAAAACGATTCAGCGGCGGTGGATTCCGAATTAATGGCATGCGCCGGGAGTAGGCGGGAACTTCTGGAAACGTGAGGATCCTATCTCTTCAGCTGCTTTGCGTATACGGTGCAGAATTCCTTCCAGTCGGAGGAGAACTTCCCCATGTCGACGCCAAGCACGTCGTTTATCACGGGATTCAGGTCGGTGGATCTTCTTTCCAGCAGTACCTCGAGAAGCTTCGGCATCTTCTCCTTGTATCCATCCTTGTTCTCCAGCATCGCAATGACGCTCAGGGCCTGCCAGTATCGGTCCATCGGAATCCTCTTCCCGCTGCACAGTTCTTTGAGGGGCATGTGCATTTTTGGATTTCCTATCCCGTCTAGGATTATCTGGCCGAGGTCGTCCTGCGGGAAGAACATGAGCTGGTAGTAGTTGGCGAAACCCTCCTGGATCCAGTCCCCGTTGGAGCTAGGAAAACCGCATACCTTGTCCATCCACGAATGAAGCATTTCATGGAAGTATACCGGCCTCATCGTCCCTTTTGACGGATCCCAGGACGATGTCGCTATTGAATTTACCGTATATCCTCCGGAGGTGGGAGGGGACGCCGATCCAAGAAGCATCTCAGCGAACCTTGGAGTGAACTTCCTGTATTCATCCTGAGTGGCGAATACCGCAAGAGTAGGAGGGGAATCCGGCACCGATGTCTTGATCCCTTCAAAATCCTTCTTTACCTTCCCGAATAATTCCCCCATCTTCTTCTCAAGACTTTCTATCTCAAGCTCCTTGGAATTGCTGACGATGATGAAGTCCTTGTCCTTTACTATCTTTACCTGGGAGGCAGGAGTTTCAGGAAAAGCTATTTCTGAGAGCTCCTCCGGAGAAATGACCGCAGTCTTGCCGGTCTTGGAAAGAAGAGTGATGCTTATTACCGACAGATCCAGTCCGGTCCGGAAGAAGAAACCCAGATGCCTCACATTCTTCCAGCTGGGAGTCCTTTCGCTGCTCTGGCGCATGAACCTCAATGGCACTGCAACCTTTGTCAGACCTGCTTTTGCAAGCTCGACCTTCCGCCAGAACTTAGATTTTCCTACTCCCTCGATGAACTGTATCTCAAAAACTGCGGGAGCATTTTCAAAGGAGCTGTATATCTCCACGGATATGCTCTCGCATTCATCCAGATCCTGCGGGAGGATTCCATCCTTGGTGTACAGGAATCCCTTCGCCGGTGACTTTATGCTCAGAACTTTTCCGGATCGAAGTCCCTTGTCCGCACCTTCAAGCTCCTTCGGGCAGTCATCAAGCGAGAAGACCAGACCTCCCTGAGCTTCGTTGAATACGGAGGAAATATCCGCTTTCCCGAAATCAATAAGAACCCTCTCCTCCGCGGAATACGAGACGAGGCAGGCGGCCATCCCGATTATCAAACACGAAATGATCCTGTAAGCTTTGTCCATCGCATTCTCCTCCAGTTGTCCAAGCATCAAGGCACAGAGCGAATTATATTACTCTTTAACAAGCGTGATTTATTAACTTTGTGTCTCTGTGTCTTCGTGGTTAGTTATTGACCGAATCTGCGAATTCCGCAAATACCTTCACGTTCTCCGCCGGTGTCCCGCGTGGAATCTCGCAGCCGGCGCCGACGATATATTTAGGACCCGCCTCGCCGTAGCATTTCTCCAGTTCCGCAAAGATGAGGTCGGGAGTGCCGTTTTTCAGGACGGTGACAGGATTTATGTTCCCGAGGAGGATCTGATCTTTGCCGGTCTTATCCCTCGCGTGCTTCATCGTGACCATGGAGTCCACGTCGACTATGTCGGCTCCGAGCTTGCCGATGTTCTCCACCAGGTCTCCTATGTTGCCGCAGATGTGGAGGCGGACAAGGCCGCCCATCGAATGGATCCTGTCGACAAGTATCTTCTCATAGGGGAAGACGAACTCCTCGTAGATCTGCGGTCCGACAAGCGATGCCGCGGCGTCCCCGACGCCTATGATGTCCGCGCCCGCTTCGATCTGGAATTGCGCGAAGTTAGCGGCGTTCTCTGTTATGAGTTCGAAAAGGTCCTCTATGAAAGAGGGGTCGTCGAAGAAGTCGGTCATCACATTGTTTATGCCGCGCAGGTCGGAGGCCTCGGCGCACGGTCCTTCAACCCATCCTTCCACGAAAAGAGATTCTCCAGCCTTTCCTTTAAGAAGTTCGATCCCCTTTATCCTGTCGTGCATCCTTCCTCCGCCGACCGGGTTTGGCAGTTTGAGCCCGGCAAGCCGGGCCTTGTCCAGAAGGAGGGCTTCGGATTCGTCCACCGCCGGCGGCTGGTCGGGAAAATAATGGATACGTGCCCCGAAGTCGGCGGCCTCCCTGGCGGGATCTGAAATGACTGATACATGGTCGAATCCGAACTTCTCAGCCGTAGCTATCTGCGCTTCCACCATCACGCGGTGGTCCCTGGCATATTCGCCGTACGGCCTGCCGATCTGGTCTGCCGCGAACATCATCGTGATAGGCATGACAGCTGGACGCGGAGGAACTTTGCCGTTGATAATGGAAGAGACGATTTCTTTTCCTGTCATAGATCCTCCAAAGATATTTGATTCAGGACAGAACTGACCTTTAAAACCTAGCATGCCGAATTCAAAAGTAAATTGGCAGCCAAAGTCTTCAAAGGTATTGGACTCCGCGTTTTTTCCGTGTATCCCTTGAATTTGTCGTAATTTTGATATAGTGATAAGAGTTTTAAGATTTCATAAATGGCCAACCAGGGGAGGAATGCCATGAGAAAACTGTGTCTGCTTGCCGTCCTAGCCTTTCTGTCTCACTTCGGATATTCGCAGAATGAATTCTATGTTGCGCTGCAGAAGAATGACCTCCCCAAGGTGAAGACGATCATCGAGGCCAATCCGGATCTTCTCGGTAAGGAACGTGAATACAGCACCTTTCCAATGCTCGAGGCCGCCTCCTTCGGAAGGCTTGAGATAGTGAAATACCTTGTTGAAAAGGGCGCAAAGCTGGACGCCAAGACAAGCAAGAACGGCGACAATGCCGTATTGCTGATAGCAAGGAGCCTGGAGTCGCCCAACGATGCCAGGACTAAGCAGTTCATCCCTCTCCTCGACTATTTCGCGGATCAGAAGGTCAATTTCTCAGTGACTGACAAGGAAGGCAACGGACCCCTCCGCCTGTTCGCCGACAAGAAGGTCCGTACCGTAGATGTCAAGAACTACGTCGAAGTAGTCAATACGTTCATCAAGCATGGCGCAAAACTGACGGACAAGGGCAACACATGCTCACTTCATAAGCTCCTTGCATCCGAGGGCGTGCCCGGAGGGGACAAGAAGATAGATTTCGGCAGTTTCGAGGCAGCGAAGGAGCTTGTCGCCCTCGGCGCGAACGTGAATGAGGCTGACGACGCCAAGAACACCCCGCTGCATGTCGTCCTCCTGAACAAGCGGGCCACTGACGACCTCAAGGTCGACATCGTCAAGTTCCTTATGGAGAAGGGCGCTAAGACCAACGTCAAGAACAGCGCCAAGCAGTCGCCCGAGGATCTTGTGAAGAAGGAAAGCCCGCTGTACGACATCATAAAGAAAACCAAGCCGAAGAAATAATAAATAATGGCCAAGATCAGAATAGGCATAGCTGGCGCCGGAAATGCCGGCATGATGCATCTCAAGTCCCTTCTTGGCGGAAACTTCCCCGAGGCGGAGGTCGTAGCCATCTGCGACAATTCCGGCAGGATTGAAGCGCTTAAGAAGGACATCCCCCGGAGCGTGAAGGTGTATGCCGAGTATTCCAAGATGCTTTCCGACAAGATCTGCGACGCCGTGATCATAACTACACCGCATTTCTTCCATCCTGAAATGGCGATAGAGGCGTTCAAGGCCGGATGCCATGTGTTCTGCGAGAAGCCCGCCGGCGTCTTTACGGAAAATGTGAAGGAGATGAACAGGGCGGCGGTGAAAAGCGGAAAGATCTTCTCCATGCACTTCAACCGCAGGATGGAACCTGTCTTCATAAAGATTAAAGAGATGATTTCCTCCGGCGAGACCGGCCCCGTGAAAAGGATCAGCTGGACTACCACCGACTGGTTCAGGTCCGACGCCTATTTCGCCTCCGGCACCTGGAGGGGGACATGGAAGGGCGAGGGCGGAGGGCTCCTCATCAACCAGTGCATACACAACCTCGACATCTGGCAGAACCTCTTCGGAATGCCGGACAAGGTCAGATCCAGCTGCTACTTCGGGAAGTTCCACGACAACATGGAGGTCGAGGACGAGGTCACCGCGATCTTCGAATATAAGAACGGGACAAGCGGAGTCTTCATCGCCTCCACCGGCGAATCGCCCGGGACCAACCGCCTGGAGATATTCTGCGACAACGGCAAGATCATCGTCGAAGATCGCAGGATCAGATTCCTGAGGACCGAAGGTCCGGTTGACGACTTCTGCAGGAAAAAGGGTTCCGGATTCGGCGAGCCGAAACATACCGCGATTGACGTCGAAGCCGACGGCAGGGCGGATCTATCCAAGGGGATTCTCAAGAACTTCGTCGAAGCGGTGGCCGGCAAGGCGAAGCTTCTGGTGGACGGACAGGAAGGGCTGAAAAGCCTCGAGCTCGCGAACGCCATCATACTTTCGTCCTGGCTCGACAAGACCGTCTCCATACCTGTCGACGACAAGCTCTACAGGAAGGAGTTGCAGAAGAGGATCGACTCAAGCAGGCTTAAGAAGAAAGTCGACCACAAGGTTTTAGATTTAAAGGATTCGTTCAAGTAAAAACTATCTCCGGCATATTTTCCGTAAATAGTCCATATATTTCAGGCAGATCTCGTCGCTGACGTTAGCGGGCATGTGGTTGCCGGTCGCCCATATGAACCCCTTGCACCTGCGTGCCAGCGCAGCGGTCTCGTCCATCTGCTTCTTCACATCCTCCCAGGTGTTGAACGCCATCGTCCGGCAGTCGCACTTGCTGCCGACTATGCAGTGGGTCTTCCCGAAGTTCTCGACGACGTAGTCGAGGTTGTTAGTAGGCTCGAAGATGAAACCGTCCGCCCCGCAGTCCGAGATATCCTTCATGAACATGTCAAAAGTTCCATCTGAACAATAGAGAATCTTCTTCCCTTTTTTCCTGAGAGGTTCCCACATCTTCTTATACAGTGGGAAAATGACCGACCTGTAGAATTCAGGTTCCATGAACGGGCCTTCGGTCCAGACCATGTCGTCGTGCTGGATATAGGCTTCAATCGAAGTGTCCGCCCAGGCCGCCGCATAGTGGGCTGTATATTGCCCGAACCGTTCAAGGACCTTTGCGAACTTCGCCTTGTCCGCTGCGGCCACAAGAAGCATCTCCCATCCGAACGACTCGATCGCCCCGGAGACAACAGTCTTGTAATAACCGCCGGTGGACAGCTGGTTCGGGTTGTTTGCGCACATCCTGTCATATGCGGCCTGGTAATGTCTTACAAGCTCCCCGTGCGAAGGAAGACCGTACTCCCTGACAGGATCGAACTCGTAGATCTCCTCGGCATCCTGGAAAGGTGATTCGGAGGCTGTCCTCTGGTCGCTGCCGTCGGATGCGTATTCCGCATGTCCCATGTCGGTGGCGCGTCCAGTCTTCTTCCAGTCGATCGGTCCGTCGTTCACGCACCACAGGAAATCGATGTCGAACACATCGTTCAGGGATTTCCCCGGGAATTTCTTCTTGAGGGACTCGTGGTAGTCGAGGGAATATTCTGTGTGGGCGAACCTCTCCGTAGGCCTGAGAAATATATTGTCCAACGCTATCTGCCTGCTCATGATGCCTCCTTTTGATTATATAATATTTTACATAGCAAGTTCTGTATTGCATATGCAAAAAATTATGATAGATATATAAAATTCTAAGATAAAGGATGGATGGATGACTAAGAACCAGAAAATTATGAGTGCTCTGGGAACAAATAATGTGATTTACGATTCATCCTCCAGACAGAGGATGAATCCCGGGAGTGCGGCGACAAAGTCGCCGCTGAGCGCAGACTGTGTCTGCGCACTCCAGGGTCAGTCCTAAGCGCCTGACATAAAAGCAGTAGGACAATGAATTCCATCATAACAACATTGAGCATAGAGATCGTCACCGGGGCCTTGACTCCATGCGGACCAAACTGGGCGGGGGCCGGGAAGATACTGATCAGCGATCCGTTCAGCCGCCTATACTGGCTCAGGTCAGGCAGCGCGCATGTCGAGCATCACGGAAGGATTTATGATCTGCTGCCCGGGGGAATG
>CAZDNQ010000295.1:0-6233 GCA_964506605.1 uncultured Victivallis sp.
CCGTTCTGACTGCATACGTTGTCAAGGAATGTGAAAAAATCGGCAAAGAAGTTGCTCTTCAAAGAGCTTACTACGATACCGATGGTGTGAGTTTTCCCGATTTTCAGTGACCGTGCCGTTTCATTCCTGACATATCCGAGCTCGCCGGCTACCTTGAGGATGCGCTTCTCGATCTTCTCGCTGACCCTGATGTTGATGTCCGACTTGGAAGCGTTGAGGACGGCGTAGACGGATGCGCGGGAGACCTTCGCGGCCCTTGCGACAGATGAAACCGTGGCTCTTCTTGATCCTGTCATTCGATGCTCATCCTTCCAATGGTCAACCTGGAGAAAGCCTTGCCTGCGATAATTATATTGCACGTGCAATCATATTGCAATGACCGGTTTGAATATAAGACATAACCTGTTCACTGGAAAGACAATATGCGCACGAGGCCAAGAAAAGGCTCTAAAATACAAGAAACAGACAGTACGGGCCAGTATGTAAACATGATTTCCGGCTACAGTCCGAAATCATTCTTCGAAGAAATATCTGATTACGGCTTTTTCCTTGAGCTTGTTCATGTAGTCGTTGTAGCGTTTTTCCTTCTCAAGCTTGGTGAGCTTTTCGGAAATCTCGTCCCTGACCTCATCAAAGGATTTAGATTTGGCGGGCATCCTGTCCGATATACGTATGAAATAAATTCCTTCTGCAGTCTGCACCGGTCCGGCGATGGAACTATTCTGCAAGCCTTTGACAGCTTCTGCGAATTCAGGACGCAGCTTAGACTCCTCGAGCCAGCCGATGTTTCCGCCCTTGGAGAGATCGGGCCCTTCGGAATAGAGCTTCACAAGTGTCGTGAAAACATCTTTGTCGGCCTTTGCAACATCCGCCTTGATCTTCGTGGCGGTTTCGCTGAAATCCTCCTTGTGTTTCCCATCCTTCTTCAGAAGCAGTATCTGAAGCTCGATCTGCGCCGTCTTCGAGAACTCGGACGTGTTCTTCGCGTAATATTCATTCACTTCCTTGGGGGTCACAAAGACATTCCTGTAGCAGAACTCATGCACGAGGATGTCCACAGCTATCTTCTCATGGGCCTTGCCCCTCAGGTCGTTCAATGTAATGCCCTCGCCCAGGGCCTTCTTCTCCAGCTTCTTCCTGTCACCGCCGGTCATGTTGGCGGCGAGTCCATCCAGCATGTCCTCGACATACTGTTCAGGGATCTTGTACGCCTTGTCCTTGAATTCCATGTAGCAGAGCTTCCTGTCAACGAGCTCCTTCACCTTCTTTATCCTCAACTTCTGCGTCTCCTTTGCAAGCTGGTCACCATTGAAGATCATTGCAAGCTTCTGCTCTTCATTTGAGGTCTCCAGCAGGACATCATATAGGGTGACAGGGATTCCGTTCACCGTGGCGAGTACGGAGCTGTAGAAGCGTTCCGGCCTGCCAAGCCCCTTGTTCTCCTCTGAAAAAATGGAGCATACGAATGAAAGGACGAACGCAAATACGACGAGAAGTTTTTTCATTTTAATGGAATCCCTCAGATTTCAGTTCTTATATGCATGGGCGCTACATTAACGGCTGGCCGCATATAAATCAAATCCTTCACCGTATCCCGGATCCACATGTCCGGTTCCGCAAAAAGCAGGTTATGTACCGGGAAGCCGGCTATCACAACCGCATCCCTGGCCAGCTGTTCTGGCAGGGAAAGGAGATCCCGTTCGAAGACGGCATGCCTTACACCAGGAAATTTCTCCAGTAACTCCCCGGCCGTGAAGACTCCGCTCATCTCCTGCATTGCCGAAATCTTTCCATGAGCAACCGTAGCTCCGTACGAAAAGATCCTTCCGGTCTCGTACGGATAGACTACCATCGCAGCTCCATCTCCATCCCGGGCAAGATCCGCCAGGACAGCATGGGCTGACGGGATGCCCCTGCAACAGACATTATCCCTTTCAAAAGCAATTCCCGAGACCAGCGCAGAGACTATCCTCAGCCCGGTATAGTTGCCCGGCCCTGTGCCGGCCGTCCACCTGGCTACATCCCTGGCCGACAGCGACAGCTCTCCCAGGAATCCTTCTATCTTTTCAAGCAGGGATGAGGAATCCCTCCCTTTCATCGGGAAGGAAGAATCCGCCAGTATCTTCCTGTCAGGGAATGAACCTGCAGAGAAACAAGCCTCTTTTCCAGAAAGATCAATCGCCGCCCAGATTTCCACTTTATATGATTCCCCTTGCAAATTTCATTTGAGCTCCTCGAGATTCAACAGGCCGTTAATCTATAGTAGATGAAGCACTTTTCCACGGGTGCTTTTACATATCAGCTCTGATAATAGATTTTCGACAGGATCCAGGCCGGGATGAAAAGAATCGCAACGATGCATGCCGCATTGAGGAATCCGGCGAACGCGCAGGCCGACGCCTGGAATATTATCAGGTTCCTGATCGATTCCCCTATGAACGGGGGGACAGCCGATGTCCTATAGGACAGATGCATTTTTAAAACATTCTTCAATGTGCTCAGAAGCATGATGGCCGCCAAACAGGCTGCAAAGCAGATGCTCGGAGTCATCTCCCCCATGACACTTATGCCATCGACCTTCATGGAAATGTACCAGCCTGAAGCCAGCCACAGGATCGAGCAGCACAGGATGATCCATCCCCCGGCAAGTACAGTTCTTTTGGAGCCTTCCTCCGTCTCAACCTGGGCGGAGACCGAAAACCCGAAAACATAGATCAGCAGGAAAAACACGGCTGGATAAAAGACATACGAACTCAGGACGTTTGAGTGGGCGGCGAAGAGGCCTATTGCAAATCCAAGCAGCCTGCACATCGCGAGGGCGGACGGGCCAAGCAGGCGGACATGCTTGAATATGCAGTTATATCCGATGATAACCAGGATAAGCGCCAATGCCACAGAAAATGTGCGGGGTCCGCATAGGAAAGCTGAGAGCAGTCCCGCACCGCCGAATACAAAAGCTGCGAACTTCGCAGCTCCAATGGAAATAAGCCCGGCTGGAAGCGGTCTTCCAGGCCTTTCCTTCATGTCGGTTCCATAATCCACGATGTCATTGGTGACAAGCCCAAAAATGTAGCAGGAAACAACTGACAATATCATATAGATGAAATTCGGGGATTCCGGCCTGCCGTTGACAACGAGATATGCGAAGATCGCATCGCCAGGCACGGTGAACAGGTTAGGGAAGCGGATGAGCGACAGCCATGCTTTCGCCGTATTAAGGATTTTATTTCCAGGAAGCTCCATCAGCCGCTCCTCCCTGTCCTGAAAAGGTTGAATGCATTCCTGGTCGCAAGCTCCGCCAGCGCCTCCGGCGACATGCATCTCAGGCCTGCGACATGCTTCGCGATGACCGCCAGATATTCCGGATGGTTCCTGGCACCGCGGTGCGGAACCGGAGCTAAATAAGGCGAATCTGTTTCAAGAAGCAGCCTGTCGTCTGGGACAACCTTCAAAAGCTCACGCACATTTGCGGCTTTTGGGAATGTGACAATCCCGCCGACGCTTACATAGGCGTCGAGTTCCAGGAATTTCAGACACCAGTCGTTCGTGCCTGTGAAGCAGTGAAGGACAAACCGTCCTCCTGAACCTGCAAAATCTGAGAGAAGTGGAAATGAATCCGCGTATGCCTCCACGCTGCCGGCCTTGTCCCGGCAATGGACGATAAGCGGCAACTTGTTTTCCAGCGCCATTCCGGCAAATGCCTGGAAGACCTTCAACTGGCTGCTCCGGTCGGAATTCTCGTAGAAGTAGTCGAGTCCCACCTCCCCAATTGCGGCAAGATCAGGTTCGCCGACGAACTCCGAAAAAGCACCGGGGCCATCCTTGTATTTCGACGCCTCATGGGGATGGACACCCGCTGAAAACCAGCAGTCAGCCGTATGAGCGGAAAAATCCCTGGCAAGCCTGCTTTCCTCCAGGTTTGCGCCTACTGCAAGGAGGTAGCGGACTCCTGCATTTCTCGCCCTTGAGATATATTCTCCAGGCTTGCAGTCTTCGGCATAATAATGGAAATGCGTGTCAATCCGGAAATATCTTTAGTTTCTTCTTCTGTTCAAGTACGACAAGAGCAAGCATCGCGACAAGTACGGACGCTATCAGGCAATTTCGCAGATACCATCCCGGCGGCCCTTCATAGAACACCTCGAGGAATTGGTCAGGTCCCGCAGGTATTCCGATCTGAATCCTCCCGTCACGGGTCATGTTTTCGCGCAGATACCTGTCGTCGAGCGCCTTGTCACCGAGATAGACCTTGAATCCGGGGAAATACAGCTGGTTGATGACGATCATCTGCGGTGCCGCGCTGGAAATCCTGTACTGCATGTGGTGCGGATTGCTGTCAGGATACTCCTCGACCTTGCAGTTCGGATCGCTGACTTCGATCATCGGCCCCATCCCTCTTGCCCTTGGAGGAAGGTATTTCGAAGCCGTCCTGGGAAGGTATTCGTTTGAGGACTCGTAGACTTCCAGCTTGTCCAGGCGGAGAGTCCTGTTTGCGATGATACCCTTCCTCAAATCGAACTTGCATTTTACAAACTGGAACTGGTTCGAATACCATATCAGGGACAGGATTAGAATAAAAGCCAGTATCGAAATGAACCTCGTATTTGAATTCACTAATGGTCCAATCCTGCACAAGCCGGAAATGCAGATGATCTGCAAAAGCGAAATCACTCCCAGGAGTCTCCATGGGAACTGGACATAGTTTAAAAGCGGGACATGCTTCCAGAAGAATGATGCTACAGGAGTCATCGCGATTATGCAGAATATATATATGAGGAAAACGGTAAAATAGAACTTGTTCCTTCTATTGAGCCAGAACCCCAGGAGCGCGAGGATGAAATGAGGGAGCCCGAGCTGGAACGACATACCATCCGCAGCGCCTGGATTTGAATCACCGAAACCCCATGTTCTGGAAAACAGCTGTTGTAAATATACGACATGATCAGCTGCTGAATAGACACCTGTCACGGCAGAAGCATAGTTGATATACTGTTTCATCTGGAACGCCGTAAGCCAGTAAGGTGAACTTAAGACGACCGCGAATGTCATGGCGACTGCGACTGCAGAGAGGAATATCACCCTGCACCTCTTCTCCATTTCCAGGCACAGCGACAAGGAAATCACACAGAAAAGCGGATAGAAGAACATCGAGGTGAACGGATGACTGTAGACCATCGCCGCGAGCGTAAATGAAAGGACAAGGGAAAAAGGGATGAACGCAGATCTTCCTGCTATCCTTTCCTTGAGTATGATCAGGAAATAAAGGGGCCATGGCGCCACGAACATGGCAAGGAGCTCGCTCAGGTCGCCTCTGACATATATGTTCACGAACACATATGGTGTAAGGATGAACATAACCGAGCAGAACAATGCCATGGGCCGCTCGCCGCTGATCTTCCTGATCAGAAGGTAGACGCCTGCGCCACCGAGGAAAAACATCGCTGCGCACGATGCATAGCTGGCGGCCAGGATGTCCGGGGTAAGACATGTGAAAATCAACGAAAGGAAAAAATATCCCGGCTGATAGAAGAGGAATACTGGATACCCGTATCCACCATAGTAGTTGGGCAGCCACCTAGGATACAATATCCCGCTTTCAAACGCATCCTTGAACTGGTCCAGATGGCAGAGGTATCTGATCCCGTCATGCGACTGCGGCCAGTTGCCAGAGAATATGAGCCCTGAAAGTACGGCGCAGGAGAAAAGAAGGATGGCTGCGAAATCCGCAATTGCTGGAATTTTGAATTTAGCCATATCTCTTCCAGAGCTTTAAAACATCTGCTGTGATTATGATAAAGCTTTTCGGCTTCAGCACCTTGGAACCTGCTACATCACACCATTCCCGAAGTGGATATTCCACCATCTCCCGGCCCTTGAGCCGAAGCATGATCTCCAGATCGAAGATCCACTTTGAAATGAATTTTTCCTCGAAAGCCTCCCTGACGCAGCTTCTCTTGAATATTTTCGCGCCGCACTGGGAGTCATAGCTGCCCACCTTCAGGAGCATCCTGAAAAGGGTTGCGAATATCCTTCCCGCCAGATGCCTGAACATGCTCCGTCGAATGCATCCGCCCAGCCTCCTTATCCGGCTCCCGAAAACCGCGACAGAACCGGGATAGAATGTGTCGTGGTACAATATCATGTTCAGGAGTTCGCCAAGGGGTGTTGCAAGATCCGCATCCCAGAATCCGAACCATTCGACATCTTTCAAGTCGGGGCTGGATGCTGCAAAG
>CAZDNQ010000296.1:0-6182 GCA_964506605.1 uncultured Victivallis sp.
GTTTGGCGGAGCAGACAAGACATTTTTCAAGACCGAAGGCTGGAAACTTACTGATGGTGCTGAGATGGCCTTTAAGAAGGACGCGGATGGAAAGGGCTACGTGCAGGAAATGAAAATTCCATGGACGCTGATAGCGGACAAGTGGAGGCCTGTTGCAGGAGAATTCTTCCGCTGTGGCGTGGAACTGCTCTGGGGCGAGGCAGACTGGCCGGTCCACCGATATGCCGACAATCTCGACGAGTTGGCCAATGACCGCGAATTCTTCTGGAAGGCCATCAATGCGTGGGGGAAAGTACTGATTGAAAAAGATGGCAACCTGAAACTGCCTGAACCGGCATGGACGAAGTCTTTGAAAGGTGAAGAAAGCATTGGGCCGTCGGTCGTCAAATATCAGATTCCAAAGGACGCGAGGGTCACAATTGCAATTGACGACAAGGATGGAAAGAGAGTCCGCAACCTGATCGCCTCCCTGTCGAGGAAGGCCGGAGATAATGTGGAGAAATGGGACGGGCTCGACGACAATGGAATCCCGGTCCCTCCGGGCAAGTATCTGGTCAGAGGACTATATCATGACGGCATCCATGTGAACTGGGCCATGTCCTTCGCCACGCCGGGCAATCCTTCCTGGGACACCTCCGATGGCAAAGGCGCCTTCTACGGTGACCACAGCGCTCCTAACGGCGCCGCTGCCGCTGGTGACTTTGTGGCTCTCTCATGCCCCATCGGAGAGGCAGGACGCTATCTCATCGGCTGCGATCTGAATGGTCAACGGCTCTGGGGATTGGCCAACCGTTTGGGGTGGATGACCTGGCGGACATCTCTGGCTACGGACGGTAGGACGCTCTGGGTTTCCCAGGACTGCTCCGGCACGATCTACCGCGCCGAAATGGCGACAGGCAAATATTCCCCGTGGAAGAGGACGGCGAAGGACGACAGCGGAAAGGATTATCAGGTTCTTGATCTGAAAGTCACCAGCTTCGAGCATCCGAAGGAAAGAACGGCGGAGACGCCAATCAACCTGACATGCATCGCCTACCGCGAAGGCATGCTGTCCGTGTGCCTGGCTCTTGAAGACAAGATCAAAATCCTTGACGCTGAAACTGGAGACGAGAAAAAAACTATTGCCATTAAAAAACCGATGGCGGCGGCTTATCTCTCCAATGGAGACATGATCGTGCTCTCCGATAAGAAACTGGTTCGTCTCTCTCCCGATGGAAAGACAACGGACTTCGACGGTGGTGAATGGCCGACCGCCTTCGGCCTGGCCTGTGATCCGCAGGGCAACGTCTATCTCTCCGTCCGGGAGCCTGACCACAACGTGAAGGTATTCAGCAATGATGGTAAGCTTGTCCTCGAAATAGGCAGGAAGGGCGGACGCCTGAACTGCGGCCCGTTCGACGAGAATGCCATGCGCAAACCAGGCCAGATCGCTGTTGATTCCAAGGGCCGTCTATGGGTGACGGAGGAGACCTCGAACCCAAAGCGGACAAGTCTTTGGAGTGTTTCAGATGGAAAGCTGATCAAGGACTTCATAGGGCCGTTGAGTTACTCTGGTGCCGGAGCGATCAACCCGGACGATCCGACAATGGGATTTGCCGACAGCACCGTCTACAAGCTCGACTTGGAGAAAGGCACGTCCCGTCCGGTCTACTCGCTGGGGAAGAGCGAGTCTCCTGATGACCTGTTCCCGCCCGTTTCCAGCAGCCATTGCAAAATCCTGCAGCTCAACGGAGCCACTTACAACTTTACAAACGGTTCGGCCCGGGGAGCCGTGGAATGCCACGCGACAATCTTGAAGGACGGCAAATGGTGTTCCGTAGCCCATCTTGGCGTGGTATGCCCCAAGGATCAACCGAAAGTTGGTGAGTATGAGAAGTTCAAGCATCCCATCTTCGCGGGGAGGGAGAACCAGTTCTACGCATGGGCTGATGCCAATGGCGACGGCCTCGTGCAGGCGGATGAGATCAAGTTCAGCAATCCCGTGCTTGACGGCCAGCCCATCGGACTTATGGTTGGCTATTGGGGGCAGCTTCCCGACAGCGACGGAGCCGTCTGTTATTCCGGAGGGCGATCCGAGGAAAATCCAAACATGGCGAAATACACGTTGAAATATAAGATCACCGGCTACACGGCCTGCGGAGCACCGATCTACGACATGACCAAGCCCATGGCCTTCAAAGGCGCGTATAACTCTGGCGAAGCCATGGTGTCTGGCGGATATCAGGGACGAGTCTACTTCAACACGGTTCCGCTTACAGGTTTCGACAAGGATGGGAAAGTAATCTTTACCTATCCAAACAACCATCTGGGCGTGGTCGGCTCCCATATCGCATCTGCCGCGCGGCCAGGCTATCTCATCGGGGCCCTGTCCATCCTCGGCGTCGCTGAAATCGGCGGCGATGCGGGCGAGGTCTTCGACATTAACGGCAACTTGGGCGAGAATTATCTTTTCACATGGGACGGACTTTGGATACAGTCGCTCTTCAAGGACTGCCGTGGCGGCTTCGAAATTCCTGACAAGGCGGTACGCGGCATGAGCTTCGACGCCACGACTGCAGGCGGCGAGTCCTTTGGCGGCTATTTCTGCAAGGCTTCAAACGGCAAGGTCTATCTTGTGATCGGCGGCACTGATGCCAGGGTTCTTGAAGTCACAGGCCTCGACTCGATCAAGCGTGTTTCCAGCTCTTTCGAGTATACCTCCAATGATTATGACGAAGCGGAAAAGGCGGTCAGAGAGCTGGCGGCCCTGAAAACCAAGAAACTGCCCTGTGTAGTGACCAAGGTTCAGTCTGCTCCGCCTATTGACGGCAAACCCGAAGCATGGGGGATATTCGACGATAAAAACCCAGCGATTGAGATAGCGGACGACCGCAATAATCGCACAGGAAGGGTGATGGTCCGCTACGACGCAGACAACCTCTATGTGGCGTGGGGGAAATTCAACGGTTCTCCCCTGCGCAACGCCGGACAGGACTTGAGGACACTTTTCAAGACAGGCGACTGCGTGGATTTGATGATTGGCCCGGAGAAATCAAAAAACGGAGAGGGGAACACCCGTGTCCTCATATCGTTGATGGACGGCAAGCCTGTGTCGGTGATCTATAGGAAGACAGTTCCAGGCACTCCGGAAAAGGATCGTGTGCCGTTCGCCTCTCCGTGGAGGACCATATTCTTTGACAAGGTGCAGAAGGATGACTCCATAAAGATTGGAGTTGGACGTATTGTCGTAGCCGCAATTCCGTGGAAAGTTCTCGGTATCGAACCTAAGCCGGGCTTGAAGCTGCGCGGCGATTTCGGCATGCTCCTGTCGGACAGCGGTGGAACCACGACGGTGGCACGCAAGTACTGGGCCAACAAGCATACCGGACTGGTCAATGATCTGCCCGGCGAGGCCGACCTCGCTCCTGAATTCTGGGGTGACTTGGAATTCCATTGAGAATAATTCAAATTAACAGAAAAGGAGCTTATGAAAAAAGCAATTCTCAGCTGTATTGCGTTGGTTTTGTTTCTCGTGTATGGATGCGGCGACTCTTCCCAGGCGCCGAAGGCTGATGCGAAGGCGTCTCCTGCTGCTGCCGTTGAGTCGAAGAAGGATACAGCGCCCAATGTCACGTCCGATGAGGACATGCTGGTCATTTCCAATGCCGCTTCTCCTCGCGTGGCATATGCCGTATACAAGAAGAACAATTTTCTGAATGCGGCTGTTTCGGTTGAATCATTCGAGCCGCTGGACAAGAATCCTGCGATAGCCGTCAATGTTGGAATCGCCGCGGATAAATCCATCATCCTTTCAGAGAAGGATGCAAGTGTGCGGAAATCAGGCAATGCGATGGTCTATGAATTCAAGGTTCCATCTGAAAAGCTTGTTGCCACCAATGAAGGATGGGAAAAGTTCAGGATTGGCATTTCTGCCGACTGGCCGGGCGGACCTTTCGGACAGTCCCGCCAGCGCGAGACTTTCCTCCAGAACGAAACCACTAAGGCTACACACGCGGGTCTTTCATCTTCAGCCGAGGACTGGCAGCTTGTGAACCTCAACGAATTCGAGAAGACGATCGCGGACCGCAAATTGCAGATAGCGTTCGATTTCAACCAGCCAGTGGATGGCAAGGCCAGCGTAGTTATAGAAGATGAAAAAGGAAACCGTGTGCGCAACCTCATATCCGGGCAGGCGATGGCCAAGGGCGTCCAGCGCGTTGTCTGGGATGCGACTAACGACAAGGGCGATCTCATGCCGCCCGGGAAATACCAGTGGCGCGCAATTTCGCATCCGGGGCTCAAGCCCGAATATCTTTTCTCCTTCTGCGACGGCAACGGTTCAAACCATGGCACACAGCATTCCGCCGCGACGAACGGAAAATTCCTTTTCTTCGGGACATCCGTGTCCGAAGGCGGCTACGAACTGGTGCAGCTAGATTTGAATGGAAAACTTGTACGCGGCTATAATTCGCCGATGGGGCATGGACTTGCGAAAGTCGCAGTCGCAGCCGACGATAAATTCCTGTATGCGGCATATGACGGTACTGGCTGGGGAGACCGCGTCGACCGCAGCAAGCCCGACTGGAAGGCTGAAAACAAGATCTCACTAATCCGTTTCGAACTGCAAGGTGGAAACATCGTGGACTTTCCGAAAAACAAACGTTTCGCCATCGTCTGCTCTTATTTCGTGGGGCCTGGTTCGCCGGAGAAAACACCAGACCGTACGGCATTGTTCGGAATGGCGTTCCTGGACGGCCATTTGTACATTGGTGACGGTGTGAAGAATGCCATACTTGATGTTGATCCTGCTACCGGAACTGTATCCCGCTCGTTCCCATTGGCGAAACCGGTGACGCTTGCAGCTGGGGAAGGCAAACTTTATGCAGTGTCCGGAAAGAGCCTGCTTGAGATCGACCCGGCAAACGGGAAGACTGTCAGGAACATCAGCTCCGCTCTTGAAGGAATTCCAGCGGGGCTCGCAGTCGGGCCGGATGGAAAATTCTATGTCAGTGATGCCCAGAACCATGTGGTACGGATACTGGACAATAAAGGAAAGTCGGCGGGGATGATCGGCAAACTGGGAGGTATTACTTACGGGTCTGCTGAAGTCCGTGCAAAGATGGGAGGATATGGTGAAGATACACAGGAGAAACCTGTTACGGCCGGACCTTATGATCCGCTGCGCCTGCACAATCCTTCCGGATTGGTGATGTCTCCCGACGGACATCTCTGGGTTACTGAGAATGAACGCTGGAAACCAAAACGTCTTGCGGCCTATGATCCAGTCAAAGGAACGATGTGGAAGGAATTTTTCGGTCCAACTGCATATGGGGCTCCCGGCTGCGGATTCGATCCGGAAGATTCTACGCGCTGGTTCGGACAGGGCACCTTGTTCAAGCTCGATTTCAAGGAGAAGACATCGACTCCGGTATCCACTCTAGGAGGAGAGGATGGGATGCATTACAGGTTCTGGAGGCAGGATGGACGCACATTCGTAATCGCATATGGAAAGGTGACCTACATTGAGGAGCTGATGCCGAACAATACTTTGAAGCCGCTTGCGCTCCTGAGCTCAGGGCACCAGTATGCCTATGCGAATTCATGGAAGCCTTCCAAGGAATTCGTTGACGCTTTCAAGCGTGATTATCCAAATGTAAAATATGAGTGGGACCGCAGAGGACAGCCAAACCACGGATATGGAATGATGTGGGTGGACAAGAACGGCGATACCAAGATGCAGACCGATGAAATCGAGTTTTCCACAGCAGCAGAAATGCTCGGAGGTTCGGGATGGGGGCATGATTTTCATGACCTGACAATGAGAGTTCCGGCCAAAGTCGGAGGCAAGAGCATCATGGTGACATTGAAGCCTGATGGCTGGTGGCCGGGAGGAGCACCGAAATATCCCGCTTTGAATGATGCCGTGAAAGCTGCCATACCGATTAACGGTCCTAGCTGGAGCGGACTTGAAACCACAGTTGACCGTTTTGGCACAATGATCGTCAACAGCGATCCTGAGATGCGCGCCTTCTCGCCTGAAGGCCGGCTCCTCTGGGGTTACCCGAACCGCTGGGTAAACGTGCCCGGTTCGCATGGCGCCCCACTACCGAGTGCCGGAGAACTTCAGGGGATTTTGTTTTTCACCGGTGTGGCTCCGCTGGATGACAAGGCGGACGTGATGGTCATGAACGGCAACCACGGCC
>CAZDNQ010000297.1:0-6181 GCA_964506605.1 uncultured Victivallis sp.
GTCTCCTTTGCATTCTGAAGGGCAGGAAGGAGGATAGCCATCAATATTGATATTATGGCTATCACCACCAACAGTTCAATAAGCGTAAACGCTTTTCGAACTTGCCGCCGCTCTACCGTTGATCGAGCTATGGCTGGCACAGCAAGAAGTTCTATCAATGTGAAACCTTTCGAGGATCTGTTTTCTTCCATTTCACACCTCCTTCTCTCAAACTTTTATATGTCTGGATATACTTAGATTGCTACGGCGGAGAATCAATGAGGCTTCTCGATTTTCCAGCTGCCCCACAACATGGGAGAAAGCTGGGCTTCCGATGGAACATCTGCAACTATTCCGCTTGCCTTGTTGCTCCAATAAAGGCGCGCAGTCGTCTCGCCTCCGCTGCCGCGCAGGATTCCAATGTCGCCCTGGAGCTGCATTCCAGCCACCGGCTTGAGTCCAAGGATTTCCAGTGGAACCGAAATCTCGAAATTCCCGTCCTTGTCCGCGGCCAGTTTCACCTGGCTGCTGATGTCTTCAACCTTGTCCATATATATTGTGCGCCACGGGCTGCTGAATGGCACCTTGTCGGCATCCTTCGTTCCAGGGACGACCGCCCTGTAGAGCACCGCCTTTGTCTGGATCTTCGGTCCCTTGGCTTTCCCCTCAGCTGCAACAGGGACCTGAGTGATCAGAAGACGGATATCGCCTGCAACCGGCTGCGTCCTCTTTGGGTTGGCATTAGGTGCAGTCCCGATCATCAAGTCAAGGGCTCCTCCTGTCTTGAACAGAGCGACAGGGTTCTCGCCGGTATTGGTCAGCAACCTTGGCTCCCCTGTTTTCCAAGCCGCAAACAGACGGTCTCCTGCGATGGCCACAGCGCCACGGACGTCTCCTCCGCCACGCCGGTCAATATCCACCCACTCAACCTGATTCCATTCATTCAGCTTGCCGTCCAGCACGGGTTCTGCGGCAAGCAACTCCACTTTCAGAATGCCACTGCCCTGCTGCTGCTGGCGTTCGGCCTCGTGTTTATACAGAAGCTCCTGGGCACGGACCAGATCCTCCGCCTTCACGGTCAGCTTGCCCGCATCGAGACGGCGGATGCTGTCGAAGCCATCCAGCCGAACGATGGAGCAGCGTGCACCATCAACCATGTAAACTTTGTCATCCGATGTCCGTGTGATCGTAGGCCAGAAGTTTTCCTGCCCCAAGGTCAGGCCTGTTAATTTCATTCCGCGTTCAGCCACTGGCATCTGCCAAGACTTCCCCTGCCCGACGTCCTTGAACAGCGTGGCCACAAAAAGCCCGTCGAAAGTAAAGGCATAAGGACACCCTTTATCGCTGTTGATCGCCCAGAAGGTTTCTTTCCCCACGGTGAAAAGTCCTCCCAGCATTCGGGTTGTGGCTATCAGTTCACCCGGGAAACTCAGCTTCGGCGCATGATGTCCTGCATGCAGTCCTGGCCAGAGGCTGGGATAGCTCCATCTCTGTCCGCTGGTATTCCCTCCGCTCATGGAGCGGGCGTCGAAAGAACCAGATCCGAGTGAAAGCACTATACTGCCAGAACCGTCAGCCAGCATCTGGCTTCCGCCGGACGAGGCCGAAAACTTCACATTCTCCGCCAGCACCTGCCCCTTGGAAAGATCATATCGAGGAATTCCACGTTCATCAAACTTCACCGGTGCGAAACGCATGGCTTTGCCAAAAGTTACAGGATATGCTCCGCCAATATTCGCAGCGCAGAATGAGAGATCGGGCATGACCGTCACACCACGGCAGTCCTTTTTCTGGATTTCCACCTCGTCAGGCTGTACCTGCGCATCGCCGTTGGTGTCGCACCAGAGGAAGAAAGTATTTTCAGGAAAATTTCCATCCTTGGGTGAAACGGCGACGCCTTCCGGCAGGCGGGAGGCAAAACGCTCCTCCTCGAATATTTCCCAGCCTCTTACACGGCCCATCGCCGCCACAGGCTGTGCGATCCCATCGCGGTCCTGAAAGAGAACTGCAGAACCGGAACCGCTCGTTGGACTGGAATTGTAGCAGTTCGTGAAATAACGCCTGCCTTCATGATAAATAGGCGTCTCCGGAGCATCCAATTTTATCGACTTGGCATCGCCCTCCTTGCGACGGCAATAGACTGAAACAAGTTCAGATGTCCCCTTTTCCCAGTTCAGACGGAACTCCATTGCGCCGCTTCCTTCCTGGGCGTAATAGAACTTGTTCCTGTCCTGCGGGTCAATCGTACCTCCGCCACCATATTTACCGGGCCCATAAAATGCCCTTACTAGTTTACCGTCGAGAGTCCAGACACTTACACGCCGTGGAAGCTGGTCGTTTTCCGCAATCCATAGCTGGTTCTTTGAATCAATGGTGATTCCCCATGGGCGGTTCATGTGGATCGGATCGTAGGGTCCCGCCTTTGGTTCCCCGGGATTGCCGATGGCACGGAGGAACTTTCCTTCGGCCGTGAAAACTTTCACCTGATGGCTTGCGCCCCAATCGCTGACGTAGAGATTTCCTTCCGCATCCAATGTAATACCCTTGGGATCTTCAAGACCTTTTTCGACAATGGTCTCCGACTTTGTCTTCGCATCCGGTATTTTCGGATAACGCAAAATTTTCGTTCCAGAAAGCACCAGGAAACGACCCTGGCCGTCAAAGGCGCTCCCCCGCGGCGATTCAACCGGGATCCGCACCAGCTCCTCCGATTTCGTCTTCGTCTTCTCTTTCATCTCCTTCTTGGCATCGACTAAAATCAGCTGGTTCAGATGAAACAGACTGCAAACAAGTACGCCGTCGCGCACGGACAATCCCCTCATCGACTCGGACATCTTGGTTCCTTCTGGCAGTGTTCCCAGATCCACATTCATCACAGGCTTGCTGTCACCCGTAGGCATCATGGTGTTGAGACGGAGTATTGACGAATTCTTCACATTGTCATCCTTCCACCCGGTCCCCACATAGACAGACACATCCGGATCAGCCTGCGGGCCGGCATCATATGCCATATATGGAGCCCCTGTCCAAATTCCGCCAATCCATTTACGTCCACCGCGCTTGCGTCCGTCCAGATCCACCCAGGCGACCGCATCAGGACCTTCCGTGACAAGACAACCGAGAAAGACAACTGGTTCTCCGGTCGGTGAATGTTTATCGCCCGGAACGAATACAGCGGCCAGCGGAGGACTGTGGTTGGCGATCCAGGCACCAGTATGGTCCTCCGTACTCCAAGGAGGATTGCCGGGAGAGTAGACGGAAAATTCATAGCTTGATACAATTTCCTTCCGCCAGAGTCCGTGCACACGGTATTCTCCAGGCGCTACCAGCTGGAAGGGAATCTTATAAACGCCGTTTTCTGCAGCTTTGACATCTCTTCCAAGATCGTCGGAGCCGTCCCACCAGATGGTCTGCTCACCGGCTTCGAAGGGAGTTTCAGAGACCAGATTCCGCACACGCATTCCTTTCGCGTCATCGATCACCAAGGTCGCAAATCCCTTTTCCGGCATGGAGAAACGGATTGGAATCGCGCCTTCCTCTGATTGACCGCCCGTCATTTTCGCAGAGGCTAGTATTGCTTTTTCAGGGGGATTGTTCCCAAGATTTGAAAACGCAAACCATTCTCCAAGCCAGACACGCTTTCCCCCTGCGTCCCTGTCCTTGGGTTCATTCGTCGTGGCGGTAATGCGAAGCCTCAAGGCACGGGTTGTAATATCCTTGCCGAAATCCACAAAATATGGCGCGAACGAGGAGGGATAATTGTTTTTGACTCCTGTCAGGGAAGAGAAGGTCTTCCAGTCATTGTCGGAAGCATCCTTCGGAGGGACTCCCTCAGGTCCGGCATAGGTCTGAAGTTCCGCCGCGCTGAAACCAGACCACAAGAAAGAAATTCCGCGCAAGGAGACCGGCTCGTTCCAGGCAAGCATGAGCCACTCGGGATCATCGGCGATAGTACTGGGTCTGTCATCTTTTTTCGGGTCGAAGTTCTCCCATGCGAACCAGCCGTCATTGAAGCCTTCATTGTTGATTTTCGCAATCTGCCTGGAGACGCGTCCTGCCGCCATGGCCTGCGGTGCGAGATTCGTAAAGAGCCCGGACAGGATCCTCACGCCCTGCAGAACGCCGGAGTAGTCATTGTCCAATGTTTGCGCAGTATGGGTGAATCGTAATGCTCTGGTCTTCGTTCCTGTCGGCAGCAGCCATGCAGCACATTGATACTCGACGGTCTGACTGGAAGTTATCTTACCCTTCTCGATCCTTTGCGCAGGAATCCATTGTGAATCATCTCCCATGTTGCCGGGATACTGTGCGTCAGGTTTCAAAACGCTTACTGAAATGTCACCGACCGCAAGAACAGTACCCACGCCCACCGGTTCCGTGAACCCTATGCGCAGATGCCTCGGACCAGGAGTTTTGGATTCGCCGAATTTCTGTCTGCTGATTTTCCACGTCGTCCTGGTTGCGATGACGTCCTGGGGAAGCGGTAGTTTGCTGCTCGAACTGACCACAGGGATTTCGGCCCCATCCACAAACTGGACATATGAAGCAGGATCAAGCTGCGAGACATCCAAACAAGGCTGAAATGGTCCATCTTCAGATACAGCATCCAGACATGACAGGGACAGCAGAAAAATAAGACTGCTGCAAAATAAATGCTTTGAGGCGGGAAGATAATTCCAGAAGGCTCTATCACCCATTTTACCTTCTATCATCATGATTTCATTCCTCAATTTGCTCCGATTTTTCATCTTATATGCCTATTTCTTTTTTTCGGGTTGATCTGCAGACAGCTTAGGAGACGGTGTCATTTTTATAGGCGCCAGTTTCGACATCTGTGCAGCTGCCATCAGGAAGGCACCGGTGCCATATGTGCGACTACCATCAGCATAAACTGTAGCTGGCCCATGGGCCACACCTTGGACGTAACCCAGCAACCCATCTTCCCTACGGGCGGCCAAAAGGGCGGCCCAGGCTTTTTCCAGCACTGGCCTATAGGTTTTCTCATCGAGAACTCCATTGTTTATGCCCCATGCCATGGCAAAACAGTTCAGTGCCGTTCCACTGCTATCGGAATAAGGAAACTCTTCAAGATCGAGAAGACTGGGGCTCCAGGTTCCGTCCGGTCTTTGCAGGCCGGCAAGTCTTGCAGACATATCCTGAAACTGTTTTTCATAGCGCTGCCGCTGCGAATCATCTTTCGGGACGTATTCAAGCAGGCGGGCAAGACCTCCCATCACCCAGCCGTTGCCCCGCGCCCAGAAGACTTTTTCCCCGTTTTTGGTTTTCTTCATGGGGAATATTTTACCGCTATCTCGAAAATAGAGATGTTCGCTTTCATCATACATCACCGCCGATGCACGCCACCACTCGGTGTGCATCGCCTGCAGGTATTTGCGATCACCGGTGATGGCGCTGAGATGAGCATGAATCGACGGGGCCATGAACAAGGCGTCACACCAGCTCCACACCCGCATGTTTCCTTTAAGACGGTCTTCTTTCTTCAGATTTGCCTCATCCTC
Organism: uncultured Victivallis sp.; assembly: GCA_964506605.1. GTDB lineage: Bacteria > Verrucomicrobiota > Lentisphaeria > Victivallales > GWF2-50-93 > GWF2-50-93. The sequence continues at coordinate 5,499 of CAZDNQ010000297.1, forward strand.
TTCAATAAAGTCCGAGGCTTTTTCAATCCGCTGCCTGATCGGATCAAGCATTTTCTGGTCCTTGGTCTTGTCGTAGGCGATGAGCCAGGCCTGCCCGATGCAGAGGTCGTCGGCATTATGCGCGTAACGCGTCATCTTCTTCGCAGCCTCTTCATAGGAAACGATAGGGATCCACTTCTCCGACTCACCGCTCCTGATCAGCGCTTCGAAGTGTTCAGGTTTTGTGGAGACCTTGGAAAAGTCCGCAATGCCGGCCCAGAAAACACCCATTTCCCAGTCAGGCTTCGGATAGCCTCTTTTAAACTTAGCCAGCTGCGCATCCGCCATCTTCTCGCCTTCCGCGATGACTTGCTCTTTGGACATTGCTCCTTCCTGCGAATACGCTGTTCCGGCAAAAAACAGATACGCGAAAATCAATGCAGCCTGAATTTTAAATGTCTTTCTCATTATCAGGAACCTTCATTTGAGTTTATTCTTTTCATCAAACCTGTCTGCTTCCCCGTCAAGATACTTGTCCCATTGTTCCCGGGTCTTAATCTCATTTCCCTTATCCCAGGCAAAACCCGCATAGTGGACCGTTCGCCCATCGGCATCAGTATGCGTAGTAATAATGGCATGGCTTTCATCCCGTGCGTCCGTTTTAATCTCCTGCATCCCGATGATACGTGCGGCATCCATCACCA
>CAZDNQ010000298.1:0-6127 GCA_964506605.1 uncultured Victivallis sp.
GGATCTCATGCTGAGGCTGCAGGCCGACTACCTGCCGGAGCTGAAATAGCTCCTGGTTGAATATTCAAAATTGCATGGAGCATTGCATTTCACGTTTGATCTGATTAATGTCCGGCCACAGTCCGTTTCCTTGACTTTTCCCCATGCCGAGTTTATTCTTTGATACAACTGGAATAAATTGGCGGAACAGGATGGAGAAGGAAAATACAATTGTCCTACCGGCTGACAGGAAGGCATCGGACTTGAGTCAGGCACCTGCAGAAGAGAGGGGATTCTTCCGCCCCGCGGATCAGTTCCTCACGATCCAGGCGGCAACGACGCATGTGACACCCGAAAAGGTCAAGCTGGACCTGAGCGAGCTTGACCATCTCACCGACGTCTATTCGCGCTATGAGATAATCGAGAGGTTTGCGGAAGGCGGGCAGGGGGAGATCAAGACGGCTCTCGACCGCCTGCTGAAACGCTATGTCGCCATAAAGTCCCTCAAGCGCGACCATCTCGGCAACCAGGAGATCATCGCCAATTTCATCGCGGAAGCGAAGGTGACCGCCCAGCTCGACCATCCGTCGATCATACCTCTCTACGAGGTGAACGGGGACGACGAGGACCGCATACACATCGCCATGAAGCTGATCCATGGCAGCACCCTCGACGACGTCATCGAGGACACAATCCTCGACTGCAAGCTTATGAAGGACAAGAGGACTGCCGATGACGAGGCTGAATCCTTGAAGAGCCGCCTCGAGAACTTCATCAAGGTCTGCGAAGCCATGCATTATGCGCACAAGAAGAACGTCATCCACAGGGATCTGAAGCCCGAGAACATAATGATTGGACAGTACCATGAGGTATATGTCATGGACTGGGGGATAGCCAAGGTCATACCAGAGTCCGGCAATGATGAAGCCCCGGATCCGAACGGGCTCTGCGGCACGCCCGGCTATATCGCTCCGGAGGTGATTGAGAAACAGGCATATGCTCCGGCAAGCGACCAGTATGCCCTGGGGGTGATCCTCTTCGAGCTCAGCACCCTTAAGCACGCGATGAAAGGGCAGACCATGACCGAGGTCCTGCAGAAGACATGTGCGGGAAAGCTTGAGACTCTTGAACACTATTATCCCCAGTACGAAATACCGGATGAGATCCAGGCAATCATCATGAAGGCGACCGCGCTGAATCCTGCCGACAGGTATCAGTCGGTCGACGCCCTTGCCGACGACATCCGCCGCTTCCTCCATGGGGAAGAGACGCTTGCTCTGCCCGACGACCAGCTGCGCCGCTTGTCCCGCAAATTGTTCAAGCACAAGACGCTTACTGCGTCGGTAGTCCTGTTCGTGCTTCTCCTTCTCGCCGGTGTCGCGATATTCAGCCTTGTCAGACAGAAGCAGGCGATTATCGAATCGAAGAAGCGTGAGCTGAAGATGGGCGAGCTTCATGGCGCAGTAGCCGACCAGGCGCACAGGATCGACTGCTACTTCATGCAGATCGGAAACATGCTGGAGCGATTCTCCGACAGGCTTCTCTTCCTCCTCAATGCCAATGCCGCCGGCGGCATTTGCGGCATTTGCGAGTATCGCAGCTTCAGGGAAGGCCAGCAGCTGCCCCAGGGTACGGTCAAATCTAAGTACTACGGCCAGAACGTAAGCATGGCGGCCGCGAACTACAAGCTCGCTCCGGGAGTCGAACTTGATTCCGTCAAAAAGCAGCTTGACGCTTTGAATCCGGTAGTCGCTGATCTGCTTCCATATATGACCGGAGGCGTGGCGGAATACCAGAAGATGGGGTATGACGAACTCAGGGAGAAGGCGTTGACGACCGGCCTTCCGGTCCCATGGATATACGTGGGTTTTGAAACAGGCCTGCTGGTCAACTATCCCGGCAGCGGCGGGACCAACGACGATTACGATCCCAGGGCGCGCCCCTGGTACAAGGCTGCGAAGGACGGCTATGCGATCGCCTGGAGTTCTCCTTATGTCGACGCATTCGGACTCGGTGTTGTGATGTCCGCATCCAGATCCCTGCGCGACAGGCAGGGGAGGCTCCTGGGCGTGACATCATTCGACATGACTTTCGCCCATGTAATGACCCTCCTCAACTCCGGCAAGGAAAGGGATATATTCGTGACCAGGCGCTTCCTGATTGACGGCGAAGGGAATGTCCTCATAAGTTCCAAGCTGGATGAGAGCAAGGTCAAGGACGCGTCGAAGGATTTCTCCAACATCAAGTTCGACAAGTTCCCATATTCCCAGATCTCCAGCGAGATAAAAAAACATGAGACGGGACAGTTCGAAGTCGGCGCAAAGGGCCGCGTCAGGCTGATCTGCTACGCTCCTGTGAAGACTCTCGGCTGGTACTACGTCGAGGAGATCGCACTCAGGCGCATGCTTGAGAACTGAGCTTCAAGGATATTATCCCACAAAGGCGCAGAGACACTGAGGCAGGCGGAAATATTCAAGAGGAATTATTCTGTGGCTCCGTGTCTCCGTGAGAGAGAAAGAATTAAGGATTCCAGGTGAATTCATATGGGCGATGACAGCATACTTAAAAAACGCAGAGTGCGGTACAGGGGGACGCATCCCCGCCGCTTCGAAGAGAAATACAAGGAGCTGAATCCGCAGCTCTATTCCAGCGAGGTGGAGAAGGTCATGGACCGCGGCCAGACTCCCGCGGGAATGCATCGTCCGGTGCTGGTCAGGGAAGCATTGGAATGCCTCGGGCTGAGACCGGGTATGGTGGGAGCCGATGCCACACTGGGATTTGGCGGCCATGCGCAGGAGATACTCAAGCTGATCGCCCCGGGAGGGCGGCTCTTCGGCATCGACGTTGATCCTATGGAGCTGCCTCGAACCGAAGTCCGGCTGCGCAAACTTGGTTTCTCCGAGGATGTCCTCGTTGTGAAGAGGATGAACTTTGCAGGACTTCCCCAGCTTCTGCCGGAAGCGGGCGGCGGATTTGATTTCGTGCTCGCCGATCTCGGCGTCTCTTCAATGCAGCTGGACAATCCGGCACGCGGATTTTCCTTCAAACGGGAGGCGCCCCTGGATCTTCGCCTGAATCCGGACAAGGGACAGCCGGCATCCGCCATCTTCAAGTCAATCACTGAAGAGGAGCTGACGGAGCTCCTGATCGCAAATTCGGATGAACCCCACGCCAAATCAATTGCCAGGGCGATATTGAAGAGCAGGCGGCCGGTTGAAACGACAACCCAGCTGACCGACATTGTGAGCCAGGCGCTGTGGCACCTGCCAAACCAGACGCGCCAGGAGCAGATCAAGAAATCGCTGCAGCGGACATTCCAGGCGCTGCGTATTGCGGTTAATGACGAGTTCGGCGTTCTTGAACAGTTCCTCCGGCTTCTGCCCGGATGCCTCAAGGTAGGCGGACGCGCTGTAATCCTGACTTTCCATTCCGGCGAGGACAGCCGCGTGATGAGATCGTTTTCTGAAGGATATTACTCCGGGATATATTCGCAGATAGCCCGTGAACCTGTCCGGGCTACCGGGGAGGAACGCCGCGCAAACCCGAGGTCGACCTGCGCAAAGCTGCGCTGGGCGGTGAAGAAGTAGCTCACAGCTCCGTATATTTCTTGTTCGATCCTCTGCTTTTCGCCACAGGATATTTCTTGTGGTTCTTCCTGATCTTGTCAAAGGCGGCGTCAAGCGGATCGATCCCCAGCCTGTCGGCGATCCTCACTGTGTAGTTCAGGATATCACCGATCTCCTCCCTGACATCTTTCAATTTGTCCTCAGTTAGGTTCAATGACTCCTCTTCGGTGATCCATTGGAAGATCTCCAGCAGCTCCGATGCTTCAACGTTCAAAGCCATGGACAGGTTTTTTGGCGAGTGGAACTTATCCCAGTCCCTGTGCCTGGCAAACTCCCTGAGCTTCATCTTCAAATCCTTCAGATTCCTTCCCATTGCCCGGCGCTCCGATAATTCATTCGATGTTCAAAGTTCGATGTTGGATGTTCAGTATTCATTCCCCGTCTACGGTTTTCTCCATTCTGCTCCACCTGCGAGCAGGCTGGATGCTTCGTCCGGGCCCCAGGATCCGGATTTGTACGGGTAGAGTTTTCCTGCTGCGGGCGAGTCGCCGGCGTTCTCCCAGAGTTCGAGCACGGGCGTGAGGAGCGACCAGGAGATCTCGATGGTGTCGTTCCTTATGAAGAGCGTGGAATCACCGAGCATGCAGTCGAGGAGTAGGCGTTCATAGGCTTCCGGCGGTTCGGCGCCCTTGAGGATGTCGCGGTAGAAGAAGTCCATGGTGAGGTTGCCCATGCAGAGTTTCGGCCCCGGCTTCTTCGCCTGGATGTTGAGCGCGAAGCCCTCTTCGGGCTGGACGTTCAGGATGAGAGTGTTCTGGGTCATGTTCTCAGGAAGCAGGGGCATGAATATGGAATGCGGGATCTTCTTGAATGTGATGGCGATCTCGCTGACCCTCCTTGGCATCCTCTTCCCGACCCTGAGATAGAACGGCACGCCGTTCCAGCGCCAGTTTCCGATTGCGAGTTTCGCGGCGACAAATGTCTCGGTGGTCGATCCGGGCCTTATGGCTTCTTCGGACAGATATCCGGGGACATCGTTTCCGTCGACCTTGCCGGCGGCGTACTGTCCCCTGACAACGCGTTCGCCCAGCTTTTCCATTGGGAACGGTATGATTGAGCGGAGGAGTTTCGCCTTTTCATCCCTGACGCGGTTGGCTTCGAAGGAGGCGGGCGGTTCCATGGCCACGAGCGAGAGCATTTCAAGCATGTGGTTCTGGAACATGTCGCGCAGGAGGCCGGTCTGGTCGAAGTATCCGGCCCTGTGTTCGACGCCGATGGATTCGGCGACGGTGATCTGCACGTTGTCGACATAGCGGTTGTTCCAGAGCGGTTCAAATATGGCGTTCGCGAAACGGAGCATCAGAATGTTCTGGACGGTGTCCTTGCCGAGATAGTGGTCGATGCGGAAGATCTGCCTTTCCTGGAGGTGCTTCTTGAGGACCTTCTCCAGTTCCTTGGCGCTGGAGAGATCCCTTCCGAAAGGTTTCTCGATTATGATCCTGCGCCACTTTCCGGCATCATCGTCATCCTTGACCATGTCTGCTGCGGAAAGGAATTCCACGATTCCGCCGTAGAGGGCCGGAGGGGTGGACAGGTAGAATATCCTGCCCCACGGGCTGCCCGGTGACCTGGACTCGATGGAGTCGAGCTTCGAGGAAAGATTCCTATATGTGTCAATCGAATCATATGCGCCGGAGACATAGCCTACGTTCTGCAGGAATATGTCGAGCATCTTGCGGGGGATGTCGGCTTTAACCGACTCCCTGATGGCGGTTTCAGCCTTGTCCTTGAACGCCTCGTCGTCCATCGGCGTCCTGGCGCATCCGACGATGGAGAAATTGTCCGGGAGGAGATCCTTTTCGAAGAGCCTGAAAAGTGATGGCAGCAGCTTTCTGGCCGTAAGGTCTCCGGACGCGCCGAATATCACGATCGAGCAGTTGCCGGGGATGTTCTCCAGGCATTGCGTTTTTCCACAGCTGGAACAAGAACTGTTCTTATTCATTTGTCATGCCCCCTTCAGGTTTGGCAAAGTTGGACGGAAAACACTACATCCGGGAAGGGAAAACTCAAGCATGCTGCAAAAAAGAAAACGGCGCAGGATGTTCCGTCCTGCGCCGTCCATGTCGATTTGACAGATTACTTCTTCGCCGCGTGCTTGGAGAGATATGCGGCAACGCCCTGTGCGGTGGGCTTCATGCCGTCCTCGCCCTTCTTCCAGTTCGCCGGGCAGACCTCGCCGAATTCCTCGGTGAACTGCAGGGCGTCGACCATCCTAAGCGCCTCCTCAACGTTCCTGCCAAGGGGGAGATCGTTTATGACGCAGTGCCTTACGATGCCTTCCTTGTCGATCAGGAAGAGGCCGCGAAGCGAGACGGCTTCATTGAAGAGGATGCCGTATGCTTTCGATATGTCCTTGGTGATATCCGCGACGAGCGGGAACTGGATCTTGCCGATCCCTCCTCTTTCGACAGGTGTCTCCTTCCATGCGAGATGTGTGAAATGGGAGTCGACGGATACGCCTACAACCTCGCAGTTGCGCTTCTTGAATTCAGGTATCTTCCTGTCGAACGCGATTATCTCCG
>CAZDNQ010000299.1:0-6126 GCA_964506605.1 uncultured Victivallis sp.
ATGCCTATCGGAACTACTCCTGAACAATTTGGGCAAAACCTTGAAACATTATATCAGTCTTATCCGCAGAATACTATTCCCTATGGGGCTTTAACGATGGGGGCAGATGATTATAATTGCAACTCACTAGTTGCAACAGAGCTCTCTCGGCTTGGTATCTCTGAGGAGAATATCAGTAGTTTGTTCTCCACATTGCCAGGATATCACTGGGGGTGGAATACATGTATTCCCAATTCAGTATGGGAATGAAAAATGATTTTTATAAAACAATTACAAGGAGAAAGGAATATGAATGCATGCTGTAAAAGTATGATGGCACGTGTATTTCTTATATTGATCTGTGTAATTTCAGGAGCCTGTAAAATGAATAGCCAAAGTCATAAGAGCATTGACAATGATAGCATTTACGGTTGTTGGATCTCCGCTCCTGTTGGAACTGTTGAGGAGCAAGCCCGCCAATCAAGAGAAGTAATGGTCTTTTCAAAAGATTATTATGTAAGGATACTTCAAAACGGCAAAGGAGAAATGATTCCCCCTACCGCTAAATACAAATATACCATCAATCGAAACGGAGATGAGGTGTCTCTTGTTGCCGAAACAAATCCTAAAATGCCACCGTTTAAAATTACTTATGGAGATAGCGACCAGCTCATAATGACCCAACAATGGTCTCAGAGTATTTTTATTGACAAAGGCAAGACAATATATAAAAAGGCATCAGATAAAGAAACTGATTCCGTTCTGAAAACCTGGAAGATATCTGACATGGATATTTCGGTGCTGAAAATAAAGGATCAATATTAATCCTTTTCTTCCACTCCGAGATCAAAAGATATCTCATCAAACTGTGCCAGGAGATACAGAAGAAAGATCCCTCTTGCAAGAACCAGATATACGAGGGAATGGGGAAGGCTGAATAACAGATGTCTTTCCAGTTCATTGACAAATAAATAACTGGTCGACGGCCAGCTTGCAGAACGCCATGCCAAAGGTATAGAAGAAGATTTTGCATGGAATAGTCTTGCTCTGATAAGGAGGGATAAGGTTGACTACACTGTTGAACCTCATCCAAACGGAGGAAATGCCATTCTTGCCAATGGAAAGATGATGTTCAATGACATACTTGGGTCAAGCCTCGGGACCGTAGAAAACGGAGTCTTTAGCGAGATTAGCAGGACTTCCTTCGGTTCTTCACAGACGGAATCACAGAACATGGACTTCTTCACAGGCAAACCCAATGTTGAAGGATTGGGATATGCGTTCCTCATGAGGAATTACCGCTCCGAACTAGGCAAATGGCAGACAGCAGATCCTCTCGGCTATCCGGACGGCTGGAACAATCTGGCGTATTGTAATAACTGGGTGACCAATTATATAGATAAATTAGGGACAGATATTACCCATCTTCTGGATCCAAACGGAGGAATTGGAGGATCTGGACATTCTGGTTGGATTATTGGAAATGATCAGGCTGGCTATACCACATATAATTATGGTTCCGATAGTGGCAGTGGAAGCAGTGGAGGCAGTGGAAGTACAGAATCTCTTACTTTTAATAACTTTTCTGATGCCTTGGGTTATTTAAATAGTAGCCGTCCGCCAGATGGACAGTTTACACAGGGACAAACGCTTCCCACCACTTCTGCCGATGACACTGTCGCAAATTGGGCAGCCTCGCAGTATATGAACGGGGAATACTCATTAACAGAGCACAATTGTTATCAATTAGGCAATCAGGTTATCGATAGTGTGAATAGTACAAATGGCACGAATTATGATATTTCAGATTCAATTATCCCCAACACTGCTTTTGCCGAGAATAATAATCTTAACTGGAATCCAACAGCCGTTACTGAATAAATAATTAGGAGGGATGTATTATGAAAACATTATGTCTGATATCGTTATCGATGATATTAATGTCTCAAGGTGTGTTTGGCTCTGACAAGGAATATGATACTGACGCGGCAATTGCCCTTGCAAATTCATTCGTTGCCAAGCTTCGCGCTGACACTCCTTTCCTGTATGAGGATGAACTTGTTTATTTTGGAGGTTCTTTATTCTTGCATAGCTATGTTATTTTAAATAAACTGGGATATATGGATGAAAAGGGTCAATGGCTTAAGCCAAAACCTAAATATTCGTATTTAGGCGAGTTAATCCGCCTCAACTCGGCTTTGATATTACTAGATAATCCTAAGAAGGAATATTATTTTACAGGAATGTCAAAAACTGTTACAAGCACTGGACTTTCTGACACTGTTCTTATAGCAAGAATTGCATTTGTTCAAGAAAAGAATTCTGCTCCAAATGGATTTGTTGGACAAGCAAAAAGTGTAGTATTTGGCTATAGTACGCCACAAAAAAAACTTGATCTCCCGCTAATTGCAGATGGGAAATCAGTTTTGGAATGCGTGGGATTCACTGCCAATCCCAAGGGTGTTCCTGAGCTAGGGAAAAATGAGTTGGATAAATTGGTCGAACACATCTCTTCATTAGAAAAGTAGCGTCGTATCCATTTTTCCCGGAAGAATCAGATAAAGAAAATAATTAGACTTTAAATGAAAAAGGCAATACCCCTAATTTTATTTTACCTCTTGGCAGAGTCTGTTATTAGGAGAACAGATATTAAATTCAAATGTCCATATTGTGAATACCAAGACGAGATCGAGAAAAGCAAAGTTCCTCTTTCATTCAAAAGCTGTCTTCGCTTAACCTTAGTTGGGTCAAATTCTCCGCCCCTTGGGTCGGCTTTAATGATACTGATTTTTCCCCTTGGCATTCTCCTTTCAGGATGTTCGTCTGCCAACCCCTATTATGTTGACAGGGAAAGAGATTCCTTGGATATTTTCTCTCTTTCAGCAGAATGTGGATTGGGAGCAAAAGCCCGATTCGGGCCGATCGGCTCAGGTCTTATTTATAGTGATTCATCCTATGGGCTGCGAGGGGGAGAAATACTTGGTCTCTCGCAAGAAGAAACTGCTGATATTGAGGCAGGTGTAATTGGCATTGAACAGTTCGACATACAATGCTACGACCCAAACCACATTCCAAATCGTGTTAAAACATACTCTTCCATGAATATACTGGGGGTAAATTTCCCTGTGTCATCCAAGACACCTCCGCCACCGCATCCTTATTATTTCTATTCACAGCTTGATGTTGCCATCTGCATATTTGGAGGTGTGAGATTCGGATTTAACGTTGGAGAACTGCTTGATTTTACTCTTGGCTGGGTTGGCATTGATATTTATGGTGATGACGTGGGCATTGTCAAGGCAGATGATGCAAGAAAAGTTTATGGCAAACGGATTTTGCTGACTGTGCCTCCTCCAGCTGGCAAACCATAGGAATTATGTTCCAAATTAAAAACAATACGAATCATAGTGCTGCTGCTGAGCATTCCAACCCCGAATTGTCCCATGTTTGTAGAAAAAAGGGGAATCAAATTAGATGAGGTTCCTCTATAGTGGCTGCCCGCAAAAAGCGAAATCCTCAGGATGTATTAAAAAAACATTTTGAATAAGGGGGGGGCGGGAGTTTCTCCAATCCTTCATAATTGAATGTGTTTTTGAATGTGCTATTTTTACAGCTAATTTTGATTTACATTTAAAGTAGAACAGATCGGGAAATAAAAATCGCTCTCTGAATTCCAGCAGTAAAGGGAAGACCATATGCATGCTCCGCGTCTTAAAATATTTGTCAGTAGTCCCCAGAAGGAGTTTGCTCAAATACGCCAGGACTTGAAGACATTCCTGCTTGGCGATGCTGTCCTGCATAGGTTTATCGCCAAAGTTTTTCTCTTCGAAGAGCTACCTTCCAAAGACCAGCATGCCGACGAGGTTTACCTTGAGGAAGTGGAACAATGCGATATCTATCTCGGGATATTCGGAAATGAATATGGAAATGAAGATGAAAACGGTGTTTCCCCGGCCGAGTACGAATATAATTGCGCCAGCAAAAAACGGAAAACCCGGCTCATATATGTCTGGGGTTCCGATGATAAGAAACGCCATCCCAAAATGCAGAAGCTTATAAGGAAGGCCAGCAGTGAACTAATCCGACGCAGAATTGAGAATTTCAGTGCATTGACATCCGAGGTGTACAATAGCCTTGTTGACATCCTTGACGGCATGGGTGCGCTGCGCGTTCCCCCGTTCGATAAAACAGCTTGTGACGATGTAACCCTAAATGACCTCTCACGCAAACGCATTGATTGGTTCCTGGAGACTGCCAGACGGGAGCGAGGCTTTCCTCTCAAGGCGAACACTGATGCAAGGGCTTTACTCACACACCTGAACCTCCTCGAACATGGAAAGCCTACGAACGCTGCTGTCCTTTTATTTGGGAATTCCCCCCAGCGCCATCATCGCACTGCAGAGACAAAATGCATTCATTGCCACGGTACTGAGTATACTCGGCCTTTCGCATCCCAGCAGATTTACACCGGCGACCTCTTCGAACAGGTGGATCAGTCCCGTGATTTTGTACTCGCCAAGATTAACCGGCAGGTCGGCATTCGTGCATCCGGGCCTACTGCACCGGCAACCTACGAACTGCCACCAGATGCTATTGCCGAAGCAATTGTCAACGCCATTGCTCATCGTGATTATCACAGCAACGCATCGGTCGAGGTTCGCCTCTTTGCAGACAGGCTTGAAATATGGAATCCTGGAAGACTTCCGGGAACACTGTCCTTCGATGATCTGCGCAATGATCATCCTTCTGTCCCCAACAATCCCCTTATTGCCGAGTCCCTTTACCTGACCCGTTATATTGAAAAGGCCGGTTCTGGTACTCAGAAGATAATCGAGCTTTGCAGGGGTGCCGGACTGCCGGAACCGAAATTCGAACAGCGCAGCGGTTCCTTCATTATCACCCTCTGGCGCGACTGGTTGACGGATGAAGTAATGAGACAAATGGATCTTTCCGAACGACAACAGAAAGCTTTAGCTGTTGTAAAAGCAGTTGGAAAAATATCCAATTCTGTTTTTCAGGAACGATTGGACGTTGCTAAGCGTACGGCGCACCGGGAATTGACAGAGCTGGTTCGCAAAGGACTTCTTAAAAAGATTGGTAAGACTGGGAAGGGAACATTTTACATATTACACAAAGGGGCCGTAAATGGGCCAAAGGGGTCACCATCCCCCGAAAATTGAGGCTATGTCGTCAAAGGGGCCATAAAGGTGCCAAACGGGCCATATATGGGTATGTTTATCGTGCGCCTTAAGAAATCCGTAAAAGAGAAACAAACTGTAAGTTGACTCACTGCCGCACACGTCGGGGCCGAGTCAATTCTCAAGCTATTGAGTATTGGTCCAGTATCTCCGTCTGAAATTGCTGTAAAGACAGGAAAGAAAAGTGTTTCAGGCGCACTGAACCGCCTTATAAGGAAATTGCTTGAAGAGGGACAGATTGAGCCGACCATACCCGGCAAACTGACCAGCCGCCTCTAGAAATACCGTCTTACAGAAAAAGGTCGTGACAGGATCAAGGGGTCATCGGATGCAAACAGGATATAAATAAGGCATCAAGGAAGTCAAACGGAACTCACAAACTGCTTGGTAGGAGAACATAGGTGTCATGATCAAAATACAATACATGTTTTCCGTTATTTTGCTGTTGTTGCTTAGCGGATGCGTTTCACCGCCGATAAGCTATCAGGAGCTCAGAGACGCAGAAGAACTTGTCATCAGCGAAGGGAAGGAATACGAGAAGCGTTACAAAGGGGAAGCGCTTGCGGAATACCTGTCAACCTTCAAGGAAAGCAGGATGGGGCTTGTGATCATTTCCGGGAAAGAGGAGGGTGAGATCAAGGTGGACGGACACTGGTATCCAGTCGAATACTGGGAGGAAAAGGCGGCCACACGTCCTGCAATCATTACTATAATGTGCGATCCAAACCCCATTCAGATAAGGCAGAATATCCAGCCATGAAACAGGCATATGTGCAGACGTCATTTCGAACCAGCGGACTACTTGTCCTGATATTTCTTCTTGGCATGGCTTCCGGCTGCAAAAGCTATTCCCAGAAAGCCGATGATGCTGTTGGCGAATTGGATTCTAAAATAAAATCGTTAACCCTGACAGTTGGTATCAAGCCCAAATCGGATATTCACGGGCTCC